>CALEYY010000126.1 GCA_937928295.1 uncultured Moraxellaceae bacterium | reverse complement strand
GGTCGCGCAGGGCCTGATAGAAATCACGCGGGCCGAGGAAGAAGCCACCGGTCATGGTGTGGCCGCCGATGAGCGTGTCGCCGAGGCCGTCGCGCTGCAAGGTGGCACGCGTGATCGGGTCGTCCAGGCGTGCCGGCATGGCCAGGCCATTAATCATCAGTGTGTTGCCGGCGAGGTTAACGGTATCGCGCACGATGCCGAAGCGGCGCAGCAGGGCTACATCGGCGTCGTTGAGCACGCTGCGGATGGCGCCGATTTCCACCAGCGCATCGATCGTGGCCAGGCTGACGGTTTCGCTGATGCGACCGTCATTGATCAGGCGTTGCAGGCCGGCGTGATCGTAGACCGCTCGCCGGATGATGTCGGCACGCATCAGCTCCATGAAGCCGTTGACGAACATTTCGCTGCAGCCGTACAGACCCTTGGCGAACGGGCCGAGCTGAGCCGGCGTCTGCTGGCTGCGCAGCGCCTGCAACATCGCCAGATAATCGTCGTTCTGACGATCGCGCAGCAAAAGACCTTGGGTGATGGCATCGCCCAGCGAGCCGATGCCGATCTGCAGCGTGCCACCATCGCGCACCAGCGACGATGCATGCAGGCCGATGGCATATTCGGCGAGGCTGACATTCATGTTCGGCGCCGAGAACAGCGTGTGCGTGCCTTCGCTGCAATCGACGATGGCATCGACCAGATTGAGGTCAGCGATGGCATCGTTTTCCATGAACGGCAGCTCATGGTTGATGACAAAAACGCGAAATACCTGTGCCCCGGTGGCGGCAAACAGCGGCAGCAAATCCAGCGTCACATCCGGATTGCACGACAGCGAATACTCCTTGACGCCATCGCGCTCTCGCACGGCCACTGCCTGCGCCACCACATTCACGCCCTGCAGCAGCATGTCGCGGGCGGCATGGGTGTAATGCGTGGCCATGTACTGGCGCTGGGCGTAGTCGTTGCGCAGGTAATCGCCAGACTTGAGAAAGAACTCAGACACTTCCACATTGGCCGGCAGGCGCTGCTTGCGCATGTCCGTCACATAGTCGAGATCGGGGTAATTGCCGAAAACACGGTCAATGAACGGGCGCAGAAACGACTCCTCCAGCGCGCTGCTGGTTTGCGGCTTCTGCAACGACAGCGCGGTGAGAATGCGCAGGCGCTTGGCCGGGTCGGCCTTGATGCGGGCGTAGAGGCGATTCAGCAGCGCATTCGGTTTGCCGATGCCCAAGGGCGTGCCGATGACGACATGCTCGCCAGCAAAGACCATGAGATCGTCCAGGCAGTCATCCAGACTGGTGTAAATGCGGGGCATGTTGCATCCTTTTTTATTTTTGTGAGGCCGAGTTGCAGCAGGGGCTGTGCAAGTAGCGTTGGCAGATCATAAGAAAAATGAACGCATTGGGCTACAATGCGGCGATAAAACCGGACATGGTGCTCATTTTTCGCGGAGGCGGTCAGTGCTGGAACTGCAAAACCTGGAAGCCTGGCGAGATGACCGCTGCCTGTATCGGGCCTTGTCATTTGCTTTGCAGCCGGGGCAGGTGGCACAGGTGCTGGGCCCGAACGGCGTCGGCAAGACCACCTTGCTGAAGCAGATCGCGGGTTTGAGCAGCCTCATGGCTGGCGATATTCGCTGGCAGAACCTCTCCGTTGCCGCCGACCGCCAGCGTTTTCAGCGCGATGTGTTGTTTCTTGGCCATCTCGCCGGTATCAAGTCCGCCCTTACCGTGACCGAAAACCTGCAAATTCTCGCGGCGTGTCGTGGCACGCCATTAAGCGACGACCGGTTAGCCACGGCGCTGACCCGCGTCGGCTTGCTGGGCTATGACGATATGCCGGTGGCGCAGCTGTCGGCCGGCCAGAAACGCCGTGTGGCGCTGGCCCGGCTGTTCACCGAAGCCCCGCTGCTGTGGCTGCTCGACGAGCCGTTTACCGCCATCGACCAGGCCGGCGTCAGCGAGCTGGAAGGCTGGCTGGCCGATCACGCCGAGCAGGGCGGCATGGTGCTGCTGACCACGCATCATCGTCTCAGCCTGCGCTGCCCGGTGCTGCCCATCGAGTTGATTCCAGCATGATCTGGCAAGCGGCTGTGCAGGTTTTTCGGCGCGACCTACGGCTGGGCTGGCGCCAGAGCGGCGAATGGCTGAACCCGCTCATCTTCTTTCTCATGGTGATTACGCTGGTGCCGCTGGCCATCAGCCCGGAGCCGGCACGGCTGCGCGAGCTGGCCGGCGGCATCATCTGGATAGCGGCGCTGCTGGCGGTGCTGCTGGCCATGGACGGACTGTTTCGCAGCGATTTCGATGACGGCACGCTGGAGCAGCTTCTGCTCACGCCGGCGCCGTTGCCGTTGCTGGTGCTGGCGAAAGTGCTGGCGCACTGGCTGCAGACCGGCGTTGCCCTGGCGATGCTGGCCCCGCTGGCCGGCGTGTTGCTGAATTTGCCGAGTTCAGTGCTTGTGGTGTTGGTGGCGTCGCTGCTGTTGGGCACGCTGACGCTGAGCCTGCTCAGTGCCATCGGTGCCGCGCTGACCGTGGGCCTGCGCCGGGGTGGCGTGCTGGTGCCGTTGATCACCTTGCCGCTGCATATCCCGGTGCTCATTTTTGCTACGGCCAGCGTTCAAGCCGCACTGGCAGGCTTGCCGGTGGACGGATATTTGGCTTTACTCGGCGCCTTTCTGGTATTGGCGCTGTGCTTGGCCCCGTTTGCCGCCGCTGCCGCCTTGCGCTTGGCCGTGAGCGGCGCATGAAAAAACGCAGGAACATTTTGCAGGAGAATGGGGTGATTGAGTGGCTGCGCCGCCTTTGGGCGACATTTGAAAGCACGGTGAGCCCGCGCCATTTCTACCAGCTCAGCGGGCGCTGGCTGCCGTGGTTTGCATGGCCGGCCGGCTTGCTCATTGCCGTCGGGCTGGTCTGGGGCTTGGCCGTCGCGCCGGCGGACTACCAGCAGGGCAACAGCTATCGCATCATCTTCATTCATGTGCCGGCGGCCAGCTTGGCCATGGGCGGCTATTTGCTGCTGGCCATCTGCGGCGCCATCAGCCTGATCTGGCGCGTGAAAACGGCGGAGATGGTGGCCAAGGCTGCGGCTCCCGTGGGCGCGCTGTTCTGCCTGCTGGCGCTGATCACCGGTTCGCTCTGGGGCAAGCCGACCTGGGGCACCTACTGGGTCTGGGATGCGCGCCTGACCTCCATGCTCATTCTGCTGTTTCTGTATCTGGGTGTGATGGCCTTGCAGAATGCCTTCGAGGAAGTGGCGCAGGGCAGCAAGGCGTCCGCGCTGCTGGCCTTGGTCGGCGTGGTGAATCTGCCGATCATCAAGTACTCGGTCGAGTGGTGGAATACGCTGCATCAAGGCTCGACCTTCCGCATCACCGCGCGCCCGACCATGCCGCCGGAAATGTATCTGCCGCTGCTGGTGATGTTCCTCGGGCTGTATGCCCTGTTTGCCACGCTGATCCTGCTGCGCAGCCGACAGGAGATTTTGCAGCGTGAGCGCAGAAGCCAGTGGGTTCGCCAACTCGTCGAGGGACAAGCATCATGACCTTCTATTTCGCCAGCTGGTCCGAGTTTCTGGCGATGGGCGGGCATGGGCTCTATGTCTGGCTGTCCTACGGAATCTTTTTTGGCTCCCTTGGCGTGCTCACTTGGCAGAGTGTCCGGGCCCCCAAGCGCTGGCATCGTGAACAACAATTGCTGCTGAAGCGTCAGCGCCAAAATCGGTCGGAGTAACCATGCATCCCCAGCGTCGTCGTCGTTTGATGTGGATTCTTGTGCTGATTGCCGGCATTGGGCTGGCTGTTGGCCTAGCCAGCTATGCGCTGCGTCAGAACATCAACCTGTTTTATACGCCCTCGCAGCTGCTCGCCAAGGAAGCGCCGGAAGGCACGCGCATCCAAGTCGGCGGGCTGGTAGTGCAGGGTTCGCTGAAGCGCTCGCCAAACTCGTTGGCGGTTCGCTTCGCGCTGAGCGATCTGAAGAAGACGGTCATGGTCGACTACGAAGGCATCCTGCCCGATCTGTTTCGCGAGGGGCAGGGCATTATTGCCAATGGCCGCTGGCAGGATGGCGTGGTCAAGGCCGATGAGGTGCTGGCCAAGCACGATGAAAACTACATGCCGCCGCAGGTAAAGTCGGCCATCGAAGAGGCGGGGCATCCCGTCAAGCGCTGAGTGCGGGCGGCATGAAATCCCCGTTGCCTTTGCGCGATGGTGTTGGTGCCAGCCGTCACGGCCTGCCGCCGGGGCAGTGGCCCGATCTGCTGACCTATCTGCTGCAGCGCTTTCCGGCCGTGTCGGAGCCGGGGTGGCGTGCGCGCTTCCTGCGCGGCCTCGTTTGCGATGAAGCCGGTCAGGCGCTGACCGTGCACAGCCCGTATCTGCCGGGCCGAGTGGTGTTCTACTACCGCGAGCTGCCATCCGAACCTGTGATTCCCTTTCAGGCGCAAATCCTGTTTGAAGACGAGCACCTGCTGGTGGCCGACAAGCCGCACTTCCTGCCCGTCACGCCAGCTGGCCGTTTTCTCTCGGAAACCCTGCTGACGCGTCTGCGCCGTGAGATCGGCAACGATGATCTGGTGCCCCTGCACCGCATTGATCGCGAGACAGCAGGTCTGGTGCTGTTTTCCAAACGCCGTGACAGCCGTGAGCAATACTCGGCACTGTTTCGCGAACGGCGCATCGAAAAAGTCTATGAGGTTATCGCGCCGCTCAATACGGCCTTGTGCTTTCCGCTGCGTTACTGCTCGCATCTGCAGGCTGGCACACCCTTTTTCCGCATGGAAACGGGCAACGGCGAGGCCAACAGCGAGACCGGTATCGAGCTGTTGGCGTCTCAGGCTGGCTGGGGACATTTCCGGGTACGCCCGGTGACCGGCCGCAAGCATCAGATTCGCGTCCATTTTGCCGCCCTCGGCATGCCGATCCTGTTTGATGCTATGTATCCGATACTGGCCCCTGATACCGATGCCGAACAGACTGCTTATGATAAGCCTTTGCAGCTGCTCGCCGCCGGACTGTCCTTTGCTGATCCGTTGACGGGCGAGCAGCGCACCTTCAGCAGCGCACGCCAGCTGATTTCGTTCAACGATCCATTGCTTCCGGGAAGGATGTGACAGGCCATGCTTGAAATCGTGCGGGGGATGCTTCTGCTGCTGATCGCGCTGCCTCTGCCGGTACTGGCCGGATGGCAGCTGTCCGTCACGCCTGAACGCCTGCGCGATGACATTGCGCTCAGCGTGGCCGAGCTGAGCCCGCCTGCTGCCAAGGACACCGATGCCTTTATCGCCAGCAGCACCGAAACGATCAGGCAGGCCTTGCAGGCTCTGGGTTATTACGATCCGGATGTCGCGCTTGCCGTCGAGCAGGACACACTGCGCCTGACGGTCAACGCCGGCCAGCCGGTACGCTTGCGTGTGATCAATATCCAGCTCGTGGGTGATGCCGAACAGGATGCCCGCTTTCGCTTGCCGGCATTCCCGCAGGCCGCAGGCGATGTGCTCAATCACGGGCAATATGAAGCCTTCAAGCAGCTTCTGGAGGATCGCGCACTGGAGCGCGGTTATTTTGACAGTCGCTGGCTGGTCAGCCGCATCGAGGTCAACTTGCAGGAGCGGGTGGCCGATGTTTATCTGGGCTTTGACAGCGGGGCACGCTACCAGTTTGGTCCGATCAGCTATCGGGAGGCTGACGGCAAACCCTTGCGCGCGCTGAATGCACTGCAACTAGCGCGTCTGACGCCATTCAAGACGGGCGATGCCATCAATAGCCGACAGCTTTTCCAGCTGCAGAAAAACCTGATTGAGACACGCTATTTCCGCGAGGCGCAGGTGTCATTCCGGCGCGATCAGACCAGCAACCGGCAGGTGCCCATCGAGGTCGTGGTCGATAGTCGCTTACCCAGCCTGTATTCCTTCGGCCTCGGCTTCGCCACCGATGTTGGCCCTAAGCTGCAGGCCGAGTGGCAGCGTCCGCTGTTCAATCGCGATGGCCATGGCGTGCAGCTAACCACCGAACTGGCGGCACAACGGCAGAGTGGCGAAATTCGCTATCGCATGCCGTGGAAGCATCCGCTGGAAGACCGGCTCGAGTTTGCCCTCGGCATTCAGAAAGACCGTATTGATGACACCGATACCGTGCAAACCGTGGCCAGTGTGCAGCGTGTGCTGGATCCGCGCCGGGGCTGGCAACGCAGCTTTGGTGTGCGCCTGTTCGATGAGCGCTTTCAGCGCGATAGCGGCATCAAAGGGGCTGAGCGTATTCTGGCCCCATATGCATCCTTCAACCGGGTGCAAAGTCAGGGCGGGATTGATCCTAGCAGTGGCAACCGGCTGTTTTTCCAGACCGAGGCCGCCAGTCAGGCGCTAGTGTCGACCTCGGACTTTGTCTCGTTGCGCGCCGGCTATCGCTGGCTCAACACCTACAGGGATCGCCACATGCTGCTGTTGCGTGGCGATGCCGGCGCCATCCTCAGCCCTGATTTCGCGCGGGTTCCGCCCAGCCTGCGCTTTTATGCTGGCGGCGATAACAGCGTGCGCGGTTTTGATTACCGCAGCCTCTCGCCGCGCAACACCCTCAATGAAACCATCGGCGGACAGTATTTGCTGGCGGCATCGGTGGAATACAACTGGCGCTGGCGGCCAACATGGCGGCCGGCTGTCTTTATGGATGTCGGCAACGCCTTTACCAACGCCAGCGATGCCAGTCTGGCCACGGGCCTGGGTGTCGGCATCCGCTGGATATCCCCCGTCGGGCCGATTCGAGTCGATCTGGCCTCGGCTGTTTCCGAGCCCGGCAAGCCCTTGCGTCTGCATCTGACGATAGGGTCGCCGCTATGAGTTTTTCCGCGATCGCCCGCTTTCTGCTGCGCTGGAGCCTGCGCTCGCTGTGGATAGTAACCATTCAGTTCTTTCTGGCGCTGATGCTCCTGCTGGTCTGGCTCGGCGCCAGTGAAACAGCGCCGCGCTGGCTCTGGCAGCAGTTCGGTGAGTCGGTGCCGGCGCTGACCATCAGCGGCATTGAAGGTCGATTTTTGACCGGGCTGTCGCTGGCATCACTGCAATGGCAGAACGACAAGCTGGGCATCGCGGCAACCAACATCGAGCTGAGCTGGCTGCCGACCAATGTGCTGCATGGCAGTGTCGACATCGCTCAGGTTCATGTCGGGCAGCTCGTCGTGCGCCAGTTGCAGGCGCCGGATGAGACGCCCGAGCCCTTGGCTGCCATCAATATTGACCTGCCTTTTGCTTGGTTCCTGCACGATGTGCTGGTGCGCAAACTGAGCTGGCAGGGCTGGGATGCCAAACCTGTCGAGATTGCCGATCTGACATTAAGCGCCTCAGGTTCAGGTTCCAGCGTGCAAATCGACACGCTCGCGCTGGCCGCTTTCGATACCCGCTTGACGGCATCGGGCAGGCTCACGCTGCAAGATTTTGTGCCCATGCAACTGGCCCTGGCCGTTACCAGTGATTTCATTCCCTGGCGGCAGCAGGCCGTTACCGTGCGAGGTGACCTGAAAGCCTTGCAGGTGATGGCGCAAGGCCCGGCGAAATGGCCGCTGGCGCTCGCGGCCACGCTCAATGTCGTGCCTGTATCGCCGACATTCACCGCCAAGCTTGCCTGGCCGGCTTGGTCGGTTGCAGGCCAGCCAGACTGGCAGATTCAGCCTGGCAGCTTGCATGCCGCCGGCGATGCGCAACAAGGCTCGGGCAAATTGGATTTGACGCTGCGCTTGCGTGACGGAGCCGCGCTGCCCTGGCCCAAGGCCTGGCCGAGGCTGGCGCAACTGGCCGGCCCCTATGCCTGGCAGCTTGAAGAGGGCTCGGCCACGGCCAGCGTGGACTGGCTGGGACGCTTTGGCGGCATGCCCTGGCAGCTGAAGGGGCGCTACCGGCAGACTGACCCGGCTGGTGCCGAACTGGCCATGCGCCTGGCAGACAGCAGCATCCGCATCACCGGATTGCCGGCAGCGGGTTCGCGCTTCGAGCTGAAGGTGCCAGCGCTGCAGCGCTTCCAGAGTCAGTTCTCTGGCGCTGTGCAGGCCAGTGGCCAGTGGCGCGGGCTTGCCGATGGCCGTGGTCAGATTACGGCACGCCTTGATCAGGTCAGAAACGGCGATCAGAGCCTTTTGCGGCAACTGGATATGGGTATTCGTGGCAGCCTGAATGATCAAACCACAGACATTCGGCTCATCCGCGATGATGTCTCGCTGCAGTCCGTGCTGCGTGGCCGTCTCGCCGTGAGCAAACAGGCGGAATGGCAAGGTCAGCTTGTGCAGGCGGAGGTCGACACCCAGGCAGCCGGTCGCTGGCGATTGCTCTCGCCAGCGGCTCTGCACTTGTCTGCCACGGCGCAGACACTGTCGCGCCAATGCTGGCAGCAGCAGCCTTATACGATCTGTGCTGATGCCAGTCTCGATGCCGAGCGCTGGCTGACCCGGGTGGCGCTGGATGGCGGTAGCCTGGGCAATGCCGCGTTGACTCTGCGCCGCAACCCCAGACAAGCAGAGCCGCCGCTCGATGCCGATGTCGTCATCAATGCGCTGAATCTGGATGCCTTGCCGGTTGCGCTGCCGCAGGGTTTGTCGCTGGCGGGTCGTGTCACCGGCAAGCTGACGCTGGCCGGCAGCCTGAAGCAGCCACGGGCCGACGGTCAGCTGGCCTGGCTGGATGGCGCCGTGAAGCTGCCGGAGTTCGCCATCGATTGGCGCCCGATCAGTCTGAGAGCGAGTTTCAGCGGTGATCGTGTGAGCTGGACAGGCGATTTGCGTGATCAGGAGCAGGGCAGTGCCCGACTCACCGGCGATGCCCTGCTCAGCAAGGACTGGCAGGCAGCCTTGCGCATTCAGGGCGAGCAGCTGAGCGCAGGGCTGAGACCCGTGGCCCGCCTGCGCTTCAGCCCTGATCTGCAGATCGATGCCAGTGCCCGGGCGGTCAAGATCAGAGGTCAGATTCTGGTGCCCTATGCCCGCATCAAGCTTGAAGACATCAAGGCGGCTGCGGCCCGGCCCAGCTCGGATGCGGTTATCGTCATGGATCGTAAAGGTCAGGATCCGCGCCTGAAAACCGCGCCATTGGAAGCGGTCGCGGTGGATGCCTATGTCACCATCCTGATGGGGGACGATGTGCGCGTCAGCGGCCGTGGCCTGGAGACATCGCTGAAAGGGCGACTGGCCTTGACGCAGCGGGCGGATACCTTTTTGGCCGCCAATGGCGAGCTGCGCTTCGGCCCGGACGCCTATTTCGAAGCCTACGGTCAGCGCCTGAGCATCCGTACCGGGCGCTTTCTCTTTGCCGGTCCGATTGGACGACCCGACATCAATCTCGAAGCCATCCGGGTCGTCGATGACGTCACAGTCGGTCTGCGCATCACTGGTCGCTCGCCGAATACCAGCGCCGCCTTGTTTGCCGATCAGAGCATGACTCAGGAGGAGATGCTCTCGTATCTGGTGCTGGGCCGCTCGCTGAGCAATACCGGCACGCCAACGCAGGCCGAGCAGCAAGCGCTGGCCCTGGGCGCGGCGCTCAAGCTCACCGGCCGCACCGGTATCTTCGACAAGCTCGGTTCCCGTCTCGGCGTGCAGGATTTTGCGCTGAGCACGGAAGGCGACAGCAGCGACACGAAAGTGGCCATCTCCGGCAACCTGACCTCGAAGCTGTTTCTCAGCTTCGGCATCGGGCTGTTTGATCAATCGCAAGCGGTAAAGTTGCGTTACAAGCTCTCGCCCAAGTTGTCGCTGGAGGCGCTGAGCTCGCTGGAGTCGGCCATCACCCTGTTTTACACCTTCAGGCGCTGAGTTTTCGCACACGCTTTTTTGTGCCGGCTTTTTTGCGCTGAGATGGGGCTTTCGCTACACTCCAGCGCTTGATTTCGCGCCCGCTCAGGGGCGCTCACCCGAACAGAGGACATACCATGCCGGTCATTACCTTGCCCGACGGCTCGCAGCGCAGTTTCGATCATCCGGTCAGCGTGACCGAGGTCGCAACCAGCATCGGCCCGGGTCTGGCCAAGGTCACCCTGGCCGGCAAGGTCACCTACGCCGGTGCCGAAGCGCGCCTGATCGACGCCTGCGACCTCATCACCGACGATGCCTCCCTGCAGATCATCACGCCGAAGGACGAAGCCGGCCTGGAAATCATCCGCCATTCCTGCGCCCACCTCGTCGGTCACGCCGTTAAGCAGCTGTACCCGACCGCGAAGATGGTCATCGGCCCGGTCATCAGCGAAGGCTTCTATTACGACATCGCCTACGAGCGCCCGTTCACGCCGGATGACATGGCTGCCATCGAAGCGCGCATGAACGAGCTGATTGCCAGGGACTACGACGTCATCAAGAAAGTGACACCGCGCGCCGAGGTTATCGCGACCTTCCAGGCGCGTGGCGAGGACTACAAGCTGCGCCTCGTCGACGACATGCCGGATGAGCAGGCCATGGGCCTCTACCATCACGAAGAATATGTAGACATGTGCCGTGGCCCGCATGTGCCGAACACGCGCTTCCTCAAGGTCTTCAAGCTCACCAAGCTGTCTGGCGCGTACTGGCGCGGCGATGCCAAGAACGAGCAGCTGCAGCGTGTCTACGGCACCGCTTGGGCCGACAAGAAGCAACTCGCAGCCTATATCCAGCGCATCGAGGAAGCCGAGAAGCGTGACCATCGCAAGATCGGCAAGGCCCTCGACCTCTTCCATCTCCAGGAAGAAGCGCCGGGCATGGTGTTCTGGCATCCCAACGGTTGGACGATCTATCAGCAGGTCGAGCAGTACATGCGTCGCGTGCAGCGCGAGCACGGCTATGTGGAAGTGAAAACGCCGCAGGTCGTGGATCGCGTGCTCTGGGAGCGTTCGGGTCACTGGGGCAACTATGCCGAAAACATGTTCACCACCAGTTCGGAAAATCGCGATTATGCGGTGAAGCCGATGAACTGCCCCTGCCACATCCAGGTCTTCAATCAGGGTCTGAAGTCGTATCGCGATCTGCCGTTGCGCATGGCTGAATTCGGTGCCTGCCACCGCAACGAGCCTTCAGGAGCGCTGCACGGCATCATGCGCGTGCGTGGCTTCGTGCAGGATGACGCGCATATTTTCTGTACCGAAGAGCAGGTGCGTCAGGAGGCAGCCGACTTCATCCGACTGACGCTCAAGGTCTATGCCGATTTCGGCTTCTCCGATGTGAGCTTGAAGCTGTCCACGCGCCCGGCCAAGCGCATCGGTAGCGATGAGCAGTGGGATCGTGCCGAAGGCGCGCTGGCGGCGGCCCTCGACGAATCCGGCCTGGACTGGCAGTACCAGCCGGGCGAGGGTGCCTTCTATGGCCCCAAGATCGAATTCACCTTGCACGATTGCATCGGCCGGGCCTGGCAGTGCGGCACGCTGCAATACGACCCCAACCTGCCGGAACGCCTCGATGCCAGCTTCATCGCCGAAGACAGCAGCCGTCAGCGCCCGATCATGCTGCACCGCGCCATCCTCGGTTCCTTCGAGCGTTTCATCGGCATGTTGCTGGAAAACTACGCCGGGATTCTGCCGGCGTGGTTGTCGCCGGTTCAGGTTTGCGTGATGAATATCACCGACAAACAGGCCGATGCCGTGCAAAACATTGAAAAAGCCTTGAAATCTCAGGACATTCGCGTCATTAGCGACTTGAGAAACGAGAAGGTTGGCTATAAAATCCGCGAGCGCACGCTCCAGCGCATCCCCTATTTGTTGGTGGTGGGCGAGCGTGAGGCAGAACAAGGTACTGTGGCGGTACGCACACGCAAAGGCGAAGATCTCGGTGTCATGACCGTCAGCGCCTTTGCTGAGCTATTGGCTGCAGACATCGCCCGTAAGGGTCGGACTGTGGAGAACGAACATTAAGCCGGAAAAGCAGCAGGGTCGCGATAAGCGCGCACTCATTAACGCGGACATCAAGCACCGTGAAGTTCGACTGATTGACCAGAATGGCGAGCAAGTAGGCATTGTTGCCATTCGCGATGCGCTGACAGCCGCCGAGGCCGTCCAGCTGGATCTGGTTGAAATCGTCGCCGATGCCGAGCCGCCTGTTTGCCGGATCATGGACTACAACAAGTTCGTGTTCGAAAAGAAGCAGCAGCAGAAGGAAGCCAAGAAGAAGCAGCACCAGGTGCAGATCAAGGAGATCAAACTCCGTCCTGGTACTGAAGAGGCCGACTATCAAGTCAAACTTCGCAATATTGTGCGTTTTCTGGAAGATGGCGATAAGTGCAAGATTACCTTGCGTTTTCGTGGTCGCGAGATGGCGCATCAGGAGCTGGGTCTCAAGCAGCTTCAACGAATCGAGGTCGATCTGGCCGAGATCGGGGTTGTGGAACAACACCCGAAACTGGAAGGGCGCATGATGGGCATGCTCATCGGCCCCAAGAAAAAGCGGTAAGTCAGCAGGACGCTGATTTGCAACTTACCCCCAGGTCACCCGAACGCCATCTGCGGATCGTTCGGCAAGGGCTAAAAGGGTCACTAACGAGGTAGATATGTCTGCAAAGATCAAAACCCGTCGGGGCGCTGCAAAGCGTTTCTCGAAGACGGCGAACGGCTTCAAGCGCAAGCAAGCTAACAAGCGCCACATCCTCACCAAGAAGTCGGCGAAGCGCATTCGTCAGCTGCGCCCAATGTCCATGGTTTCGGCCGCGGATACGGGTCGTGTGCTGGCAATGTTGCCGAACCTGTAAGCTGACGGAGGATAGAAAATGGCTCGTGTAAAGCGTGGCGTAGTTGCCCACCGTCGTCATAAAAAAGTTCTGGATCGCGCCAAGGGTTACTACGGTGCCCGTTCACGCGTTTATCGCGTCGCGTTCCAGGCGGTCATCAAGGCTGGTCAATATGCCTACCGTGACCGTCGCCAGAAGAAGCGTCAGTTCCGTGCCCTCTGGATTGCCCGTATCAACGCCGCCGCGCGTCTGAACGGTCTGTCCTATAGCCGTCTCATCAACGGCCTGAAGAAGGCATCGATTGAAATCGACCGTCGTGTTCTGGCAGATATTGCCGTTCATGATGCCGCCGGTTTCAGTGCTATTGCCGAGAAGGCGAAAGCCAGCCTCGCAGCCTGATGCGGTCAGTGTTGGTCAATGCGCTGTGATGGCGCGTTGACTGCACGCACGAAGGGGAAGGGCATAGCGTTCTTCCCCTTTTTGTTTTTTCAGACTATGCATTTTTGATGTCGTATTTGAGGAAAGAGTCGGTCATGACGGATTTGCAAACGCTGGTAGCACAGCTTCAGGGTGATGTGGCACAGGCACAGGATGCCGCTGTCGTTGAAGCCCTGCGCGTTCAGTATCTGGGCAAGAAAAGCCAGCTCAGCGACTTGTCCAAGCGCATGGGTCAGCTTGGCGAAGACGAGCGCCGTGCCTTTGGTGCCGAGCTCAATGCCGCGCGCGAAGCCATCACCAGCAGTCTCAATGATCGCAAGAATACTTTGGCAGAGGCGGCCCTGACGGCGCGTCTGCTCGCCGAGCGCGTGGATGTGACCTTGCCCGGCCGTGGCCAGTTGCCCGGCGGCCTGCACCCGGTCACGCGTGTGATGGAGCGCATCGAGGACTTCTTCACCCGCGTCGGCTTCACTGTCGCCGATGGCCCGGAAGTCGAAGACGACTTCCACAATTTCGAGGCGCTCAACATTCCGTCGCACCATCCGGCGCGCGCGATGCACGACACCTTCTATTTCGATGCCAACCGCCTGCTGCGCACGCACACCTCGCCGGTGCAGGTGCGCGTCATGGAAAGCCAGCAGCCGCCGATCCGCATCGTCTGCCCGGGTCGCGTCTACCGCTGCGACTCCGACCTCACGCATTCGCCGATGTTCCATCAGGTCGAAGGTCTGCTCATTGACGAGAATGTCAGCTTTGCCGACCTCAAGGGCGTGATCGAGGATTTCCTGCGCGTGTTCTTCGAGAAGGAATTGCAGGTGCGTTTCCGCCCATCCTATTTCCCGTTCACGGAGCCGTCGGCCGAAGTCGATATCCAGTGCGTGATGTGCAATGGCGCTGGCTGTCGTGTCTGCAAGCAGACCGGCTGGCTGGAAGTGCTGGGTTGCGGCATGGTGCATCCGCAGGTGCTGAAGAACTGCGGCATCGACCCGGACAAGTTCCAGGGCTTCGCTTTCGGCATGGGTGTGGAGCGCTTCGCCATGCTGCGCTACGGCGTCAACGACCTGCGTCTGTTCTTCGACAACGATGTGCGTTTCCTGCGCCAGTTTGCCTGATATTAGTTTCGTAATTTATTGATATTCATGATTTTGTCTGTCTGATCAGACTAGCGAGCCTGCCATGCAATTCAGCGAACAGCGCCTGCGCGCCCTCGTCAATCCTGCCGTCGATACGGCCACGCTGGCGCACCAGCTCACCATGGCCGGCCTGGAAGTGGACGCCATCGTGCCGGTTGCGCCGGCCTTCAACGGCGTGGTGATTGGCGAGATTGTCAGCGCCGAACAGCACCCGAATGCGGACAAGCTGCGCGTCACCTTGGTCAATATCGGCGCTGAGCAGCCGCTGCAGATCGTCTGTGGCGCGGCTAATGCGCGCCCCGGTATTCGTATTCCGGTCGCCACCGTGGGTGCCGTGTTGCCCGGTGAGTACCGTATCAAGGACGCCAAGCTGCGGGGTGTCGACTCCTTCGGCATGCTCTGCGCCGAGCAGGAGCTGGGTCTGGCCGAAGCTTCCGATGGCCTCTGGGAGCTGCCGGCCGATGCGCCGATTGGTCAGGACATTCGCCAATACCTGCAACTCGACGACAATCTGATCGAACTGGGCCTGACGCCGAACCGTGGTGATTGCCTTAGCATCCGTGGCCTCGCTCGCGAAACGGCGGCGGTTTTCGGTCTGGATCAGCAGATAA
>CALEYY010000125.1 GCA_937928295.1 uncultured Moraxellaceae bacterium | reverse complement strand
ATCAAGTGTGACTGGAGTTCAGACGTGTGCTCTTCCGATCTGAAAAGACCGCCGCCAGCGAGCAGAAAGAGACTTGCTCATCCTGCGGCGTCGTGACTGATATCTCGCCCATTACGCACACCGCCAAGCCCTCCGGCCTGGGTGCGGTCGCAGGCGCCGTTGTCGGCGGCGTGCTCGGCCATCAGGTCGGTGGTGGCGATGGCAAGAAAGTCGCAACCGTCGCTGGTGTGGTTGGCGGCGCTTATGCAGGCAATGCCATCGAAGGCAAAACCCGCACGACCACCAGCTATCGGGTCCGCGTCCGTTTTGAAGATGGTCATCGCGACAGCTTCAACTACGCCCAGGCACCCAATCTGGATGTCGGCACACCGGTCCGCGTCCGCAATGGCGAGCTGATACCGCGCTAAGCCATCGCCCTGAAAGATAGCGTCCATAAAAAAACCGCCGAGTCCCGGCGGTTTTTTTATGTCTGCAAATGCTGCAACAGATGCCGGCTCAGCGATCCGGCAGCGTGATGTTCAGCTCCAGCACCGAGCAAGTGCCTTGGCTGTCCAGCTCGACCTGCACCTGATCTTCGCGGATCGGCACATACTTGCGGATCACATCGAGAATGTCGCGATGCAGCTGCGGCAGATAGTCCGGCTGGCTGCGCTGGCCACGCTCATGAGCAACGATGATCTGCAACCGTTCTTTCGCCAGCGATGCCGTGTTCGGCTTCTTCTGGGCGCGGAAAAAATCCATGAAACTCATGACTTAGCCCCCAAACAAACGCTGAAGAATGCCCTTTTTCTGAACATCCAGAAAACGGTGCGGCATGTCGGCACCGAGCAAGCGCTCGACGGCATCGCTGTAAGCCTGACCGGCATCGCTCTCGGCATCGAAAATTACCGGCACGCCTTGGTTCGATGCTTTCAGCACCGCCTGCGACTCAGGAATAACACCGAGCAGCTTGATCGACAAAATCTCTTCCACATCCGTGACCGACAGCATCTCGCCGCTCTCAACGCGCGTCGGGTTGTAGCGGGTCAGCAGCAAGAACTCCTTGATCGGGTCGCGATTTTCTTCCGCGCGCTTGGACTTGCTGGACAGCAGACCGAGCATGCGGTCGGAGTCACGCACCGACGACACTTCCGGGTTGGTCACCACAATGGCTTCATCAGCGAAATACATGGCCATGTGCGCACCTTTTTCGATGCCGGCCGGCGAATCGCAAATGACGAAGTCGAACTGGGCAGCCAGCTCGTCCATCACGCGTGCAACGCCTTCTTCCGACAGCGCATCCTTGTCGCGAGTCTGGCTTGCGGCCAGCACGAACAGGTTGTCTAGTCGTTTGTCTTTGATCAGTGCCTGATTCAGCGACGAGTCGCCTTGAATGACATTGATAAAGTCATACACCACGCGGCGTTCGCAGCCCATGATGAGGTCGAGGTTGCGCAGACCCACATCGAAATCGACCACCACGGTGCGATGGCCGCGCATGGCCAGACCGGTGCCGATGGCCGCGCTGGTGGTGGTCTTGCCGACACCGCCCTTGCCTGAAGTCACTACGATAATTTTCGCCACAATCTCATCCTCAATTCCGCCAGACGATATGCCTGCAACGGTTAGACAAACCACATCAATACAAAATTCGCGCCAGTATTGTTCAAAGGTCGAGCAGGTTCAACTGATCCTGATCCAGCACGACCTGCACGGCCTTGCCCCACTGCTTGGTCTTGCGCAAATCCTCGGCCACGCGGTAGCGCCCGGCTACCGACACCAGCTCAGCTTCCAGCGATTGACAGAACACGCGCGCCTCGGTGTTGCCCTGCACACCGGCCAGCGCACGCCCGCGCAACGGCGCATAAATATGGATATTGCCGTCCGCCAGCACTTCGGCACCGGCGCTCACCGGGGCCAGCACAATGAGATCGCCCTCGGCATAAATCTGCTGCCCGCCACGCACCGGCTGCGTGATGATGCGCGTGGCTGCGCGTGAAGCAGCGGGGGCAGGCGCTGGAGCCGCTGCTGGGGCGGCGGCTGAAGCTGACGCCGCCACCTCGACCTCCGCACCCTTGCGCTTCAACCCCTGCAACACCGGCACATCCAGCATTTGCAGCGCGGTTTGCAAAGCCTGCGGAGCACGAATGCCAACCAGACTGACACCATTGGCGCGACACAGGGCGACCAGACCGGCCCAGTCGGCATCGCTGCCGGCCACCTTGTCGAGATTCAAAATGACGGGCGACTCACGCAGCCAGGCGCTAGCATCCTGCAAGCGCGCAGCCAGATGCGCCGCGACCAGCGTCAGATCGGTGCTGTGCAATTCCAGCACGGTGCCGGTAAAGGAACCGCCCTTCAGTTGGAAAGCGGGAGTGGCATCGTGCAAAGGAGTGGAAGCGTTGACCATGGCAGACTGCAGAAGAAAATAGAGGCGCGTATTGGAAACGAGGCGACGCCGGCACGCAAGCGCGGCATCGCCTTTTCAGCAGGCTATCAAGCGTGCAGGCGGTCAATCAGGCGTGCGTTTTCAGCAGGCCGTTGACCTTGTCCACATAAGCTTGCTGAGCCGCTGCCTGGCTCATGCCTTTCAGCGCTGCCCAGGCATCAAACTTGGCGCGGTTGATCATGTCGAACATGCCGGGACGGCTACCGCTGACATCGCCGCTGCTGGCCTGTTTGAAGTGGGCATAGAGCGACAGCATGTCCTCGTTGGACGGACGCTGCGTGAGGGTTTTGACATCGAGTTGAGCTTGTTCAAAAGCGCTCATGGCAGAGCTCTCCTAGGTTGTTTTCATGCTGCTAGACAGTAACAGCGCAAGCGGCAAAACCCCAGCCTTGCAGAGTGCTTTTGGTCGCGAAAACTTCAAGGCACAATCAGCGTTTAATCCAGCGGGAAGCAAGCATGCGTGTCGGCTTTATCGGAATCGGCTTGATGGGCCTGCCCCTGTGCCAGCGCTTGCTGCAGGCTGGCGTGGATTTGCAGGTGTGGAATCGTGGCGCAGGCAAGACGCAGCCCTTGATTGACGCCGGCGCGAAATCCGCCGCCTCGCCTCGTGAACTGGCAGCAGCGGTCGATGTGCTGCTGATCTGCGTCTCCGACTCCGACTCCGTCAGCGCCGTACTGCAGGGGCCCGAGGGCGTGCTCAGTGGCGCGCATGCCGGCCTGACCGTTATCGATCACTCCTCCATCACGCCCGAGGTAACGCGCCAGCTCGCCGCTGAATTGCAAGCCCGCTGCGGCGCGCACTGGATCGATGCCCCGGTTTCCGGCGGCGTGGCCGGTGCCGAGCAGGGCCGCTTGGTCATCATGGCCGGCGGCGATGCCGAACGCATTGCCGCCGTGTCGCCGCTGCTCAGCCACTACAGCCAGCGCATCACCCGCATGGGCGATGTCGGTGCCGGCCAGGTCACGAAAATCTGCAACCAGCTCATCGTGGCAGCAAACAGCCTGCTCATTGCCGAAACCGTGGCTCTGGCCGAGCGCGCCGGGGTCGATGCCGGCCTGCTCGCGCCCGCCCTCGCCGGCGGCTTTGCCGACTCGCTGCCGTTCCAGATTCTGACTCCGCGCATGGCCGAACGCCGCTTCGAGCCGGTGCAATGGAAAGTGCAGACCCTGCTCAAGGATCTGGGGAATGCTGTCGCGCTCGGGCAAGCCAGCGCCAGTCCGCTGCCGCTGGCCACTGCCGCTCGCCAGCTCCTGCAAACACACGCCGATGCCGGCTATGCCAGCACCGACCTGAGCAGCCTCATCCTGTTGCACAGCAACACATCCGGGGAGACACGCTGATGCTGCGTTACTGCGCCAACTTGTCGCTGCTGTTTACCGAGCACCCGCTAATCGAGCGCTTCGAAGCGGCGCGCGCCGCCGGCTTCGATGCCGTGGAAATTCAGTTTCCCTATGAACTCAGCATCGGTGAAATTCGCACGGAGCTGGACATCCACGACCTTGAACTGGTGCTGATCAACATTCCCGCCGGCGACCTCATGCAAGGCGGCGATGGCCTCGCCGGCGTCCCCGGCCGTGAGCAGGCGTTTCGCCGCGCCGTGGAGCAGACCCTGCCCTATGCCGATCAGCTCGGCGTACGCTGCGTCAATGTGCTGGCCGGGCGTCAGCCGGACGATGCCGATCTGCTGCACTGCCTGCACACGCTGACCGCCAATGCGCGCCATGCCGCCGACGCGCTGCAGAGTATCGGCGTGACCACCACGCTGGAAGCCATCAATCGCTACGACATGCCGAACTTCCTGATTCACAACATCGCGCAGATGCAGGAAATTCTCGAAGCCGCCGATCATCCCACGCTGACCATGCAGTTCGACTGCTATCACCTGGCCCGCATGGGCGAGGAGCTGATTAGCGGGCTGGTAGAGAACTGGCCGCTGATCGGCCACATCCAGTTTGCCGACACGCCCGGCCGGGGTGCACCGGGCACCGGTGAGATTGACTATGAATCAGTATTCGCGCTGATCGAAGAGCTGCCTTACGCCGGATGGTGCGGTGCCGAATACAAACCCGGTGCGGCTGGCACCGAGGCCAGCCTGGGCTGGTTCAGGCGCGGGTTCAAATAGCAGGCTAAAGCGCCTCGATGGCCTCAGCCAGCCGCCCCACGCCCACCACCTGCATGCCCTCGATGCCCTGCTTAGGCACATTCCCCCGTGGCACGATGGCGCGCTTGAAGCCATGCTTGGCGGCCTCGCGCAGGCGCTCCTGCCCATTCGGCACCGGACGGATCTCGCCGCTAAGGCCGATCTCGCCAAAGACGACCAGATCGCTGTCCAGCGGCTGCCCGCGAAGGCTCGATGTCACCGCCAGCACTACTGCCAGATCAGAGCCCGTCTCCAGCACTTTCACGCCACCCACCACATTCACGAACACATCCTGGCCCATGCTGGCGATGCCGCCGTGCCGATGCAGCACCGCCAGCAACATGGCCAGACGATTCTGATCCAGCCCGACCGCGACTCGGCGCGGATTGCTGAAGGCGTCATCGACCAGCGCCTGCACTTCCACCAGCAACGGCCGCGTGCCTTCGCGCGTAACCATCACCACCGAGCCAGGGATAGGCTGATCGTAGCGCGACAGAAAAATTGCCGATGGGTTGGGCACCTCGCGCAGCCCACGATCCGTCATGGCGAACACGCCCAGCTCATTGACCGCCCCAAAGCGATTTTTCACGGCACGAATCAAGCGAAAGCGCGAGTCGGCTTCGCCCTCGAAATAGAGCACGCAATCGACCATGTGCTCGAGCACGCGCGGGCCCGCCAGCGAACCATCCTTGGTGACATGGCCGACCAGAAACAGGGCGCAACCGCTCTGTTTGGCGTAGCGCGTGAGCAGCGCCGCCGACTCGCGAATCTGCGACACCCCGCCCGGAGCCGATGTCAGCGCCTCGGTGTAAAGCGTCTGAATCGAGTCCACCACCAGCACACGCGGCTTCTCCACCTGCGCAGTGGCAATAATGACCTCGACGCTGGTCTCCGCCATCATGCGCAACTGGCCTGTCGGCAGCTCCAGACGCTGAGCGCGCATCGCCACTTGGGCCAACGACTCCTCGCCAGTGATGTACAGCGCCGGCATGCTCGCCGCCAAGTGCGTCAGCGTTTGCAGCAGGATGGTCGACTTGCCGATACCGGGATCGCCGCCAATCAGCACCACCGAGCCCGCCACCAGCCCGCCGCCGAGCACACGATCCAGCTCGCCCAGACCGGTGGCCGTACGCGTTTCGGCAGCGATGCTGACTGCGCCCAGCACGGTCACCGCCCCCGCCTGCCCGGCATACCCCCCCGCTCGTGGCCCCTTCAGGGCTGGCGCCCGGACCTGCTCGCCTATCGTGTTCCAGGCGCCGCAATCGCTGCACTGACCAGCCCACTTGGAGAACTCGGCAGAACAAGCACTGCAGGCATAAAGCGTTTTGACGGATTTACTCATGAGCTGCGGCGGTTCCCGATGTAGAACTGAATATAAAAAGCCCCGCTGGGTCAGAGCGGGGCGCTGCCCGTCGCTATAGCGGGCAGAGGGGCGGCGACAAGCGCCGCTGGTAACGGGAGCAACGGCTCAGACGCCGCGCACCCGGAACTCGGGTTCACTGACAAACGGATTGGTCACCGTTTCATCATCGGCCACGAATATAGCCTCTGGATGCTGACGCAGCATAGCCACTTCGATTTCGCTCGCCTTGGCATCATTACCCACACCGATTTTCAGCAGGTACTGGCCGCGAGCCAAGGCTTCATGAAACGGCTTCAGCTTGTAGTTTTCCTCGCTGAGACCCGCCATGCCACCGACCCAGGCACCGAAGAAGGCAATCAGCAGCGCCACCAGAATAATGCCCGCCATACTCAGCGGAACGCCCGCAGGCTGCATGAACAGCATGGCAGCCGCGAAGACAGCACCCAATAGCCCGCCAATCAATGCCCCGCGCTCACCCCAGTGGATGACATCGGTCTTATCGATCAGCGTGGCATCGTGCAGATGATGGCGGCGGATGCCGTCTTCATCCTGACTGACGATCCGGTAGGCATCGTGCCCGACGCCGAGCTTTTTCAGACTGGCCACCATGGCTTCAGCGGCATCCAGTCTGGGCATGAGATACATGAGGGTATGCATGGAGCACCTCCGCAAATTTACCGGTGACTCCAGTGTAGACCCGCGTCAGCAAGCCCGCTCAGACCGATTGCTTGTATGGCTCGTGCTCTTCAGGAGTACTCGTGCTATGCCGGCAGACGGCTCAACAGGGCGCAACGCGGCGCACACGCGGCGTCAGCCGGCAGAACAATTCATAGCTGATCGTCCCCGCCGCCTGCGCCACTTCATCGGCCGGCAAGCCCTCGCCCCAGAGCACGACCTCATCGCCGGGCTGAGCCGGCACCGCGCCCAGATCCACCGTGATCATATCCATAGACACACGCCCGACGAGCGCACATCGCTGGCCATTGACCAGCACCGGCGTGCCGTTGCGGGCATGACGCGGATAACCATCGCCATAACCGATCGCCACCACGGCGATACGCGTGGGCGCATCCGCCACCCAGGCCGCGCCATAGCCAACCTCGTCGCCAGCTTGCAGCGCATGCACGGCGATCACTCGCGAATGCAGCGTCATCACCGGCTGCAAGCCGAAGCTCTCGGCCGATTGATCCGCAAAAGGCGAGCTGCCATAGAGCGCGATGCCCGGACGCATCCAATCCGACTGCGTAGCCGGCCAGGCCAGAATCGCCGCCGAATTCGCCACGCTGGCGGTCAGCGGCGCGCCCTGCTGCAAGCTCAGCGCATCACGCACGGCGGTGAAACGACCCCACTGCAATTCGGTCTGATTCGACGCCAGCTCATCGGCGCGGGAAAAATGCGTCATCACATTGATACGGCTGACCACCGCCAGGCCCTTGAGCTGCCGCCAAACCAGCAGCGCTTCAGCCGGGCGAAAACCGAGCCGATTCATGCCGGTATTGAGCTTGAGCCAAACGCTAACAGCAGACCCATGCGGCGCGGCCTGCAACAACGCCACCTGCTCCGGGCTGTGCACGGCCAGCTGCAAGTCGGCATTGCGAGCCTCCTCCAATTCCGAGGCCGAAAACACCCCTTCCAGCACGGCTATCGGCCCGGTAATGCCCATCGCCCGCAAGGCCAGTGCCTCGGCCAGAAACGCCACGCCCAGCGCCTCCACCTGACCCTGCAACAACGGCGCAATCGCCGCCGCGCCATGACCATAGGCATCGGCCTTGACCATCGCGATCACTTTCGACTGCGGATGGTGCGCGCGCAGCACCGCCAGATTCTGCGTCAGCGCGTGCGGGTTAAGCGTCAGCCAGGTATCACGCATGCGTCATCTCGCGCTCGGTTCGTGCCGGCTTTCAAAAGCCACTGTTAGTAATCACTTTCCATGTTGCGATAATGCTCGGGCGCAAGGTCTTCGAAGCGCGTGTACTTGCCGTGGAAGGCCAGCCGCAGCGCGCCAATCGGGCCATTACGCTGTTTGCCGATGATAATCTCAGCCGTGCCCTTGTCTGGCGACTCCGGGTTATAGACCTCGTCACGGTAGATGAACATGATGACGTCGGCATCCTGCTCGATAGCGCCGGATTCACGCAAGTCAGACATCACCGGGCGCTTGTTCGGCCGTTGCTCCAGCGAGCGGTTAAGCTGCGACAACGCAATCACCGGACACTCCATCTCCTTCGCCAACGCCTTCAGCGAGCGCGAGATTTCCGAAATTTCGTTAACGCGGTTGCTCTCCAGACCCGGCACGCGCATCAGCTGCAAGTAGTCGACCATGATCAGCCCGAGACCGCCCTGCTCACGCGCCACGCGGCGAGCACGGGTACGCACATCGTTAGGACTGAGCGATGCCGAATCGTCGATCAGCAGCTTTTTCTCCGTCAGCATGGTCATGGTCGAGGTCAGACGCGGCCAATCCTCTTCCTCCAACTTGCCCGAACGCACGCGACCCTGATCAATGCGCCCCAGCGACGACAACATACGCATGACCAGCTGCTCGGCCGGCATTTCCATGGAAAACACCAACACCGGCTTGCCCGAATACATCATGGCGTTTTCCACCAAATTCATCGCAAAGGTGGTTTTACCCATGGACGGACGCGCCGCGACAATCACCAAGTCGCCGTTCTGCAAACCCGATGTTCGATCATCTAAATCTGCAAAGCCGGTACTCAGACCGGTAATGGCCTCGTTCGACTGAAACAGCTTGTCGATGCGCTCCAAGGCCTTTTGCAGCAATGGCCGCAACGCCTGTGGGCCGCCGCCTTTCTGCTGCTGCTCGGCGATGGCAAAAATCTTGCGCTCGGCCTGATCCAGAATGTCCTGCGCCGTCGCGCCCTGCGGCTGAAAAGCGGTATCCGACACCTCATTGCTGATGCGAATCAGCTGACGCAGCACCGACCGCTCACGCACGATGTCGCCATAAGCAGCGATATTGGTCGCCGACGAAGTGTTGCGCACCAGCTCGCCCAAGTAGGCGATGCCACCGGCGTTATCCAGCTCGCCCAGACGCGTCAGCGTCTCGGCTACCGTCAGCGCATCACGCGGATTGCTCTCATTCACCAGCAGCACAATGGCCTGAAAAATCAGGCGATGATCCCGCCGGTAAAAATCCTCTTCCTTGACGCGATCAGAGACCCGATCCCAAGCCTGCTCATCCAGCATCAATCCGCCGAGCACGGCCTGTTCGGCCTCCAGCGAATGCGGCGGCAGCTTCAGGTTCGCCAGCGTGTTTTCAGAAGCGACAGAAGTAGATTGCGACATGAAAATTCTCGTTCGACAGGCCTGCAAGCTTAGCGCAAAAGCCCAAAACAAACAGGGCGCTTGAGTTGCCCCAAGCGCCCTGCTTTTACTGATACAGCATCAGCGGTACAGCGTTACTTATTCGGTAACGATGACCACTTTGACAGTAGCCAGCAGGTCGTTGTGGACCTGAACAGCAATGTCGTACTCGCCGGTGTGACGCAGCGGGCCCGTCGGCAGACGAACTTCGCTCTTGTCCACGGCAACGCCAGCAGCCGTAGCGGCTTCAGCGATGTCACGGTTGCCGATCGAACCGAACAGCTTGCCTTCGTCACCGGCCTTGGAGGCGATGGTCAGGGTCAGTTCAGCCAATGCAGCAGCGCGGGCTTCGGCAGCGGCCAGAACAGCAGCTTCCTGACGCTCCAGCTCAGCACGACGCACTTCGAAATCGGCCAAGTTGCGAACCGTAGCCGGCAGCGCCTTGCCCTGAGGGATCAGGAAGTTGCGGCCGTAGCCTGGCTTCACGTCAACCTTGGTGCCGAGAGCGCCGAGGCCTTTGATTTTTTCTAACAGAATAACTTGCATCACGCACCCCAACCTTAAATGTGGTTATCGGTATACGGCATGATTGCCAGGTAGCGGGCCTGCTTGATAGCGAGGGTCAGCTGACGCTGGTAGCGTGCCTTGGTACCGGTAATACGGCTCGGGACGATCTTGCCGTTCTCGGTGATGAATTGCTTCAGGGTCTCGACATCTTTGTAATCGATGTAGGTGACCTTTTCAGCCGTAAAACGGCAGAACTTACGACGACGATAGAAACGCGCCATGGTTTCCTCTCCTTAATCTTGTCTGTCTAGCGTTTGCGCGTGCAAAACCACTTTTTCGGTATCGCGATAACTGGCCAGGGCCAGGAATCCCGTTACCAACACCCGATCACCGAGCTGCAAGGCTTGCAGCTGCTGCACCAGCTCACCGGCACAATGTACCGTGAGCCCGAGGCGAGCCTCGCGTGCCGAACCAGCTTCCCGTTGCCGGGACCGGTGTTGCAACAGGAAATCCTGATGCGCAACGCCGGCGGGGCTGACTCGTGCCGGATACTGCTTTTCCAGTATCCCGGTAATCCGGAGCGCGTTCTGCTCCACGCTAACGATCTGAGTTACTCAGCAGAAGCCGAAAAATCCTGACCTTCGTCGGCGCGAGCCGCCTTACGAGCGCGCTTTTCTTCAGCGCCCTTGGCCAGAATGGATTCTTCAGTGATCGCTTCGTCACGACGGATGATCAGGTTGCGGATCACGGCATCGTTATAACGGAAGGCTTCTTCCAGCTCGGCGCGCACGGTATCACCGCACTCGATGTTGAGCAGGATGTAGTGAGCCTTGTGAACCTTGTTGATCGGGTAAGCCAACTGGCGGCGGCCCCAATCTTCGTAGCGGTGAACGGAACCGCCCGAATCTTTTACCATCCCGGTGTAACGCTCGACCATGGCGGGCACTTGCTCGCTTTGGTCGGGGTGCACCAGGAACACGACTTCATAATGACGCATCGGATTGTGCTCCTTACGGATTGAACAGCCCCGCCGGACAGCGGCGGAGCAAGGAGTACGAGGGCTTTGTCTGACGAATCAGGCGCTCGCGACCCCGGATGATCGGTGAAGAGCATGCGGAGGACGCGCGACTATACAGGATTTTGGTGGTTTTTCAAGCGGGTCCGCTGGTGGGTGGGTTTGAACAGGGTTACCGCACGCCGCAAGTACATCCATATAGGCTCTCACGCGCCATCCATGGCGCGTGACGGCGG
>CALEYY010000124.1 GCA_937928295.1 uncultured Moraxellaceae bacterium | reverse complement strand
CAGTGGCCTCGTAGAATACGCTCCAACATCTGGGAGGATGACATGAGCAACACAACGAAAGCCCTGGGCAAGTTCATTTTCTGGAGTCGCTGGCTGCAGCTGCCGATGTATCTGGGTCTGATCGTGGCGCTTGGGATCTATTCCTACAAGTTCCTGCTCAAGCTCTGGGATCTGACAATCAACCTCGGCATCCTGAAAGAAGATGACATTCTGCTCAATGTGCTGTCATTGATTGATGTGGTGATGATTGCCAACTTGCTGGTGATGGTCATTGTCGGGGGTTACGAGATCTTCGTCAGCCGTCTCGACGTGCAGGATCATCCGGACCAGCCGGAGTGGCTGGCGCATGTCGATGCCGGCGTGCTGAAAGTAAAGCTGGGCATGGCGCTGATCACCATTTCATCGATTCACTTGCTGCGCAGCTTCATCGATGCCGGCAATATCTCCGAGCACACGCTGAAGTGGGAAGTGACCATTCACATGGTGCTGGTGGTGTCTGCAGGCTTTATTGCCTTTACGGACTGGCTGATTCAGGTCAAATCGAAGAAGATCTCCGACCACTAAGTGGTGCAGAGCGCTGCCGGCTTATTACGCTTGAGCCGGCAGTAGCGTAGACGCCAAGCCTGTCGTTACCTGCTCACCCGAGACCAGCAAAGGACGTTTGATCAGACTGGGTCGGCTGATCAACAGTGTCGTCAAAGCCTGAGCATCTGTCAGCATGGCCTGCTCTTCGACAGACAGCTGGCGCCAGGTCGTGCCCTGGCGATTTACCAGGGTTTCTGCCGGCACCCTGGATAGCCAGAATTCAATCTGGGCAGTCGACGGCGGCACCTTCTTGAAGTCCTGAAAGGTATAAGCCACGCCCGCCGCATCGAGGCGGGCGAAGGCTTTCTTCATGCTGTCGCAGGCCTTGATGCCACAGATCTGTAGCATGCTTAGCCCATCAAGCCATGTTCGCGCAGCAGCTTCAGCACCTGCTCGGCAGCTTCGCTGTTGCTCTTCGCCAGCTGCACCGGCGCAATCGCTTCAGCGCTGCCACGGATGCGCAGGCTGCGTTCGCCCACCACTTCATCCGCCACAATCACCAGCAGACCGGCCGCTTGCAGCGCTTCAATGGCAGCATCATCCGCGTTGACCACGACCGGCAGCGCGCCGGCCTGGAACAGCACGCGTTCGATCAGCTCGGCGAGTTCACGGGCAGCGCTGGCTTCCACCACCAGCTTCAGCGAGGCATGGCCGAGGCGACGGGCGCGTGCCGCAGCCGTGACGGCGGGCAGCTGTTCGATGTCGCTCAAGGTTTTCGCGCGCTGCTGCACCATGCCGGCACCGACCGTGATGTTGCTCAGGCGGTCGATGACGATGAGGTTGCCGGTGGCCTTGCTCAGCGTGTAGCTGTCGAAGGCCACGGCGCGGGTCAGCTGCACGCGGCAGAGCGCGATGCCGTTCAGCGGCAGGCTATCCGTCGCGCTGGTGGCCAGCGTGTTGACATCGATCTGATGCACGATTTCCGTGATCTGGCCCGAGGTGAAGGTGGTGCCGAGCTTGAAATCGTAAGTCTTGCCAACCGTCAGCGGCTGCTCGTGCATCCACACGATGTGCGCCAGGAAGGCATGGCTCATGGTCAGGTCGTCATCGGCGGCGATGATCATGTCGCCGCGCGAGATGTCGATTTCATCGTTGAGCGTGACGGTGATGGCCTGGCCGGCGTGGGCCTCGGCCAGCTCGCCTTCCCAAACCACAATCGACTTAATCGTCGAGGTTTTGCCGGACGGCAGGGCCTTGATCGCCATGCCTGGCTTGATGCTGCCCGCGGCGAGCGTGCCGCAGAAGCCACGGAAATCCAGATTCGGACGGTTCACATACTGTACCGGCAGACGGAGCTTGCCCAGCGGCACGGCGCGCTGAATCGGCAGCGTGTCCATCAGCTCCAGCAGCGGCGTACCGGAATACCAGGGCATCTGCGTGCTCTGATGCACCACATTCTCGCCCTTCAGCGCGGACATGGGCACATAGCGCACATCCGGCACATTGAGCTGGGCCACGAAGGCCTCGTATTCGGCCTTGATCTCGTTGTAGCGGGCTTCGCTGAAGCCGACCAGATCCATCTTGTTGATGGCGATGACGAAGTGGCGGATGCCCAGCAGCGAGCAGATGAAGCTGTGACGGCGAGTCTGCACCTGCACGCCGTAGCGGGCATCGATGAGCAGCACGGCGACATCGGCGGTAGACGCGCCGGTGGCCATGTTGCGCGTGTACTGCTCATGGCCGGGAGTGTCGGCAATGATGTATTTGCGGCGGTCGGTGGCGAAGAAGCGGTAGGCCACATCGATGGTGATGCCCTGTTCGCGCTCGGACTGCAGACCGTCCACCAGCAGCGCCAGATCCACGACTTCGCCGGTGGTGCCGTGCTTGACGCTGTCACGGGTGATGGCGGCGAGCTGGTCTTCGAAGATCATCTTCGAATCATGGAGCAGGCGGCCGATCAGGGTCGACTTGCCGTCATCCACGCTGCCGCAGGTGATGAAGCGCAGCATGTCCTTGTGTTCATGCTGGTGCAGGTAGTCCTGAATATTGTCGATACTTTCAATGATCATTAGAAATAGCCTTCGCGTTTCTTCTTTTCCATCGAGCCCGATTCATCGTGATCGATAGCGCGGCCGGAGCGTTCCGAGGTGCGGGTGACCAGCATCTCTTGGATGATGTCCGGCAGGGTGACGGCGTCGGATTCGACGGCGCCGGTCAGCGGGTAGCAGCCGAGCGTGCGGAAGCGCACATT
>CALEYY010000123.1 GCA_937928295.1 uncultured Moraxellaceae bacterium | reverse complement strand
TTAACTCGTTACGAGTCTGATTCAACAACTCAGCGACTACTTTATCGATGTTTGCGTCTTTTTCCCCAAAGTGTCGGGCAAACTTAACAATCGTTTCCTTGATGTTGTCGAAAGAAGGCTCAAGGCCAAGCTTGCGCATGCGCTTGCCCAAAATTTCCTCTGCAGCACCAGCGAGAGTGATACAGCAAATGAAGTCGCCATCGTGCCACATTTGAAGCGCAGTCATTAACTGGAGCTCGGCAATCTCAGTTGCGGTCAGTCGCAAAGTAGCCATCATATGACTCCGAACATTTGGTTAATGAGCTGGCTATAGCCAGTCCCGAGTGAGCGCAGCGAACGAGTTTAACCACTAGTTATAGATTTCTACTTAGCCAAAGTGTAAGACACCATTTTTGGCTATATGACAAAGCAGCTGGGTAATGGTTTCGGACTACTGCATAACTACGGACATAGAGCAGAAGCTTCAAGCATCTCAATCGCTTGAAAAAGCTGATACAGCACTCCCTGCCGACAAAAACTGCAAATCCACTGATGTCGAGCATGCCACCGGGACAAGCAGCGGGCAAGCCTGTTTAAAACATCTCTCTGCACTGGCATGGCTAGCGAGTCGTGTGTGCATGGACTACATTGATTGTTAGCTAATAGAGGTTTAGACATGTCAACGATCATTCAAGTCAACAAGCATGAAGCCAAAAGCCAGTTATCACAGATGGCGGAGCGTAAGCCCGGGAGCCTGAAGGGTCGCATCCGGATCGCACCGGATTTTGACACAGCAGATGCCGACATTGCCGAAAGCATGTTAGCGTCGATATGCAAGGAAAGTGACCATGAGTAGCGCATTCAACAGTATCAAGCTGGGCCTGCAGGAGGCCATCAATCACGCGAAGGGTCATGAGCCCGATACGCTCATCTACCGACCGCGTAGCATTGATGTGAAAGCGGTACGCACCAGTACGGGTATGACACAGGAACAGTTCGCCGCCCGATTCGGATTTTCCGCACCGACATTGCGCCATTGGGAGCGTGGTGACCGTACGCCGCGTGGCCCGGCGCTGGTACTGCTTAATGTGATTGCCCACAACCCGCAAGCCGTCATAGACGCCTTAGCCTGACCAAGGCACACGCTGCCACTCCGCCCGACGCTAACCACCGATCCTCGCCATCTGAACGCTGTTCACGAGTCAGGAATTACCCGTGGAAAACCGTCACGCGCCATGGATGGCGCGTGAGAGCCTACAGGGATGTATTCACGGCGTGTTTTCCACGGGTAATTCCTGGCCCGTGGCGGCCTCGGACTCGCGTATAATCGGAACATTGTCCCCGTAGAGACTCCCCGAATGTTGTACCCGTTGGCGCGCGCTGCGCTCTTTCAGCTGGACCCGGAAACGGCCCATCACTTCACCCTGAACAACCTCGCGCGTGCCGAACGCTTAGGCTTGCTCAAGTGCTTACCGAAAGTGCCAGACCAACCGGTAGAGCTACTCGGACTGACCTTCCGCAACCCAGTGGGCCTTTCAGCCGGCCTCGACAAAAACGGCGACTACATCGACGCACTGGCCGCGCTCGGCTTCGGCTTCATCGAAGTCGGCACCGTCACGCCAAGGCCGCAGCCGGGCAACCCCAAGCCGCGCATGTTTCGCCTGCCGCAGGCCAACGCCATCATCAACCGGCTCGGCTTCAACAACGAGGGTGTGGATTACCTGATTCGCAATGTTCAGCGCATGCGCTACGACGGCGTGCTCGGCATCAACATCGGCAAGAATTTCGACACTCCGGTCGAGCGTGCGGAAGACGACTACCTGATCTGTCTGGAAAAGGTCTATGAGCACGCCGACTATGTCACGGTCAATATTTCCTCGCCGAACACGCAGGGCTTGCGCAGCCTGCAAAGCGAGGAGGCGCTGACGCGTCTGCTGGCGGCGCTGAAGGAGCGCCAGGCGCAGCTCTCCGGTGAGCACGGCAAATATGTGCCGCTGCTGGTGAAGATTGCCCCGGATCTGACGCTGGAGGAGGTCGAAATCATGGCCTCGGTGTTCAAGGCGCAGGAAATAGATGGCGTGATTGCGACCAATACCACAATCGCCCGCAGCGCCGTGACTGGCATGACCCATGGCGATGAAATGGGCGGCCTCAGCGGCCGGCCGGTGCGCGAATCATCGACACGCGTGTTGCGTGAGCTGCACGCGGCGCTGGATGGCAGTCTGCCGTTGATCGGTGTGGGTGGTATTGATGATGCTGCGTCGGCAGCGGAAAAAATTCAGGCGGGAGCCTCTTTGGTGCAGATTTATACCGGTTTCATTTATCAAGGGCCGGGCGTTATCGCTCGCGCCGCCGCTGGCGTTGCGCAGGCGCGTGCCGAACTGGCTAACAGCCGAGGTTCAGCGTGAGCAACGCTCTGGAGAAGACCCGCGAGTGGGTGATCACCGGCGCTGACGGCCTCGATGACCTGCTGGTGGACGAGCTGCTGGCGCTAGGTGGCAGCGAGCCGCGTCGCTTGAAGGGCGCGATTGCCGTGCAGGGCGATCTCGCCGCCGGCTATCGTTTCTGCCTGTGGTCACGACTGGCGTCGCGTGTGCTAATGCCGTTGCTGACAGTGCCGTCGGGCAATCCCGACCGCATGTTCGATGATGCGCTGAAGTATCCCTGGGAGCAGGTGCTGCGTCCGGGGGCGACCTTCGTCATCCGTTCGGCGGCTGCCAAGGGCGTGAGCACGCATACGCATTTCGCGGCGCTGCGTCTGAAGGATGCCATTGTCGATCGCTTCCGTCAGCGCACCGGCGAGCGGCCATCGATCGATACCGAAAATCCCGATCTCAGCCTGCACCTGTTCATTGAGGCGCAGCAGCTCACCATCAGCCTCGATTTCTCCGGCGACAGTCTGCACAAGCGCGGCTACCGCTTGGCCCAGACCGATGCGCCGCTGAAAGAGAATCTGGCGTCGGCCATGCTCATGCAGGCCGGCTGGCCGGAGCGCGGCGAGGGTCGTCTATTCGATCCGCTCTGCGGTTCGGGCACGGTGCTGATCGAGGCCGCGCTGATGTGGGCCGATGCCGCGCCTGGTCTGCCGCGCATTCATTTCGGTTTCGACGGCTGGGCCGGGCATCAGGCTGAACTGTGGAAAACCATTCGCGATGACGCCGTGGCGCGTCGCCTGGCCGGGCTGCAAAAGCCGGCCCCGCGCCTGGTCGGTTTCGATGCCGATGGCGAGGCGCTGGCCTGTGCCCATCGCAATGCCGAGTCCGCTGGCGTGTCGCAGTGGATCACCTTGTCGCAGCGCAGCATCGCCGAATGGCGCTCGCCGGCGCTGAATAGCGTAGCCGATTGCTTGCCGGCGGAATGGGCGGCGGATGTGACCGGTGCCGGCCAGAATTATTCAGTGCCGGGCCTTGTTGCGACCAATCCGCCTTATGGCGAACGCCTCGGCGACGAGGGCAGTGTGCGCTACCTCTATCGCGCCATTGGCCGCCAACTGCGCGAGACGCTGCCGTGCTGGGATGCCGTGGTGCTGGCCGCCGACATCACCCACGCCGATGCGCTGGGGCTGGAGCACAAGCACACGCTGCGTCTGTACAACGGTGCGCTGCCGATCTTTGCCCGTCACGGCCGCATTTTGCCGGCAGAGCCGGAGCTGCCGCTGGCCTTCGAGGGCAGCCTCGACGATTTGCCGGAAGAGGGCATGGACTTTGCCAATCGCCTGCAGAAGAACCTGAAGGCGTCGCTGAAGCTGGCGCGCGAGCAGGATGTGCGCTGCTTCCGGCTTTACGATGCCGATTTGCAGGAATACAACATCGCGATTGATGTGTACGAAGGTCGCCTGCAGGTACAGGAATATGCGCCGCCGAAGACGGTAGACCCGGCCAAGGCCGAGGCGCGTTTCAAGCTCGCGCTGCAGATCATCCGCAAGGTGATGGGCCTGCATCGCGACAAGGTCTTCCTCAAGGTGCGCGAGCGCCAGAGCGGCAAGCAGCAGTATGAGAAGCAGGGCAAGGCCGGCAAGTTCTTTGAAGTGCGCGAAGGCCAGGCGACCTTGCTGGTGAACCTGACCGACTATCTCGATACCGGCCTGTTTCTGGATCATCGCCCGATGCGTCAGCGCATTGCCGCTGAGGCGGCGGGCAAGCATTTCCTCAATCTCTATGCCTACACCGGCACGGTCAGCGTGCAGGCTGCGCTTGGCGATGGCGTGCACGGCGGTGCTGAAACCACGACCACGGTAGACATGTCGGCGACCTATCTGGGCTGGGCCGATCGCAATCTGGCGCTGAACGGTTTGCCGGACTCACATCATCGTCTGATTCAGGCTGATGTGATGGCCTGGCTGAAGGACGAGCGCGATCTCTACGACCTGATCTTTGTTGATCCGCCCACCTTCTCCAACTCCAAGCGCATGGACGGCGATTTTGATGTGCAGCGTGATCACGGCCATCTGATGCGCTTGTCGATGTCGCGTCTGGCGCCGGGCGGCACGCTGTATTTCTCCAACAACTTCCGCAAGTTCATCCTGGATGAGGCGTTACAGGCGAAGTTCGAGGTCACTGACATCAGCGCCGAGACCATCGGTTTCGACTATGAGCGTGACCCGAAGATCCATCGCTGCTGGCGCTTCCGGCATCGCGGCTGAGTGCAGCGCTCATGCCCGCACTGACGCTTTACGGCACGCCCGGCTGCCATCTCTGTGATGTTGCCGAGGCGCTGCTCGCGCCGTTGTCCGGTGCTCGCGAGGTGACCTGGCAGTACATCGACATCGCGCTCGATGAGGCGCTGGTGGTTCGCTACGGCGATCACATTCCCGTGCTCTGCAACAGCGCCGGCGACGAGCTGCGCTGGCCTTTCTCCTTGCTCGATGCGCTAAAGCTGGTACAACGCTAGTACCTCTTTTGCCCCGAGTTTCATGCCATGAAAAAGATCGCCCTTGTCGTGCTGCTGGCGCTGGCCGCGCTGCTGTGGACATTCATGCCGTCGCCGCTATCGCCGATTCCCACGCTGACGGCTGAACTGCCGGTGGCGCATCCGCCGGTCGGCATGAGCCTCTCGGCCATTCCTACCGGCGTCATGCATTCAAAAGCAGCGCTGGCCTATCGCGGCGGCAGCTTCACCGAGGCCCGCGACTTTTCCATGACGCCGATTCTGGTGCGTCACCCGAAAGGCAATCTGCTGTTTGATACCGGCCTGGGCCAGCAAGTCGATGAGCAGGTGAAGACGCTGCCGAAGCTCATGCAAGCCACCACGACCTACACCAAGGGTGTGCCGGCGGCCATCCAGCTCGCCGCTGCCAAGCAAAAAGTGGATGGCATCGTGCTCACCCACGCGCACTGGGATCATGTCAGCGGGCTGGACAGCCTGAAGAACATCCCGATCTGGATCTCCGCGCCGGAGCAGGGCTTCATTGCCAGCGATGACGAGGCGGCCGCGCTGGCGCACAGCTTCGGCAAGCTCGATTACCGTCTCTACGATTTTGCTGACGGCGCCTACCTGGGCTTCCCCAGCAGCCACGATGTCTGGGGCGATGGTTCGGTGGTGCTTGTACCTGCGCCGGGTCATACACCGGGCTCGGTGATTGCGTTCATCACGCTGCCGTCAGGCTCGCGCTATGCCTTGCTGGGTGATCTGGTCTGGCAGAAAGAGGGCATCGACCTGCCGGCCGAGCGGCCGTGGATTGCCCGTCATCTGATTGGCGAGGACAGTGCCAAGGTGCGCGAGAACATCCTGCACATGGCGGCGATTCAACAGAAGTTTCCGCAGATCAAGCTGCTGCCGGCGCACGATGCTCGCGTGATGGCGACGCTGCCGGTGTTTCCGGCGGCTGCGGAATAGAACGGACTGACCCTGGCTGCTGATCGCCAATACACGACAGTGTTGACGATTTAGCCGGCAAGGGCGCAAAATTGGTTTGTGGTTGAGTAAGCCCACTGCAATAACCGGAGGAATAAGCGTTCAGCTTAGTCGTCCTAAACGCGGTCTGAACGCGTGGTCTGCATGGCATAACCACAACTCATTGCAAAATGGCTCCCGGATTGGAGCCATTTTTTTTGGAGAAAGCGCTTGTGACGAGTGCACTTGCTTACATGGATGAAAGCGGCGATCTCGGCTGGAAGCTTGATGCCCCCTATCAACGAGGTGGCTCAAGCCGCTATTTCATCGTTGCTATTGCCGTTGGCGCTGACAACAAGCATCGACGCTTCGGCAAGGTCATGGATACGCTGCATGCAGCGCAGAAATGGACATCAGTGAA
>CALEYY010000122.1 GCA_937928295.1 uncultured Moraxellaceae bacterium | reverse complement strand
TCGATGATTCGGCCGCGCGTGCCGAGCTGAGTCAGGCCCAGGCCAATCGCAAGCTGGCCGAGGCTGATCTCGGCCGTGCCCGCAGTCTGATTGCGCCCGGCCTGATTGCCGTCAACGAGGTCGAACGCTTGCAGGCTCAGGCCGCTGTCACGCAGGCAGCGGTGGACAAGGCGCGCTCGGCGTTGAGCAAGACGCGCTTGCTGGCACCGTTCGATGGTCGTGCCGGTCTGCGTCAGTTCAGCCCTGGCGAGTTGGTGCAGCCCGGTCAGGCGCTGGTCACGCTGGTGTCGCTGTCGCCCATGAAGCTGGATGTGTCGGTCCCGGAGCGGGAAGCATCCAGCTTGCGCGTCGGGCAGGCGGTGTCAGCGATCATTCCGGCCTTGAGTAATCTGCAGGTGAACGGTCAGGTGCAGGCGCTGGAGCCGGCGTTGGATGGTGCTGCGCGAGCTCAGCAGGTGCGTGTTTTGGTGGCGAATCCGGCGGGCAAGCTGCAGCCTGGTCTTAGCGCGCAAGTGCGCTTCCTGCAGGCCGAGCCACGCAAGGTCTTGCTGGTGCCGGATCAGGCCATCGTGCCGCAGGGCGGACGGCAGGTCGTGTATCGCCTGCAGGGAGATGAAGCGGTGCTGACTCCCGTTGGCGTTGGCGAGCGGAAGGATGGTTTGAGCGAGATCGTGTCTGGTCTGAAAGCCGGGGATGTGGTGGTGGTTTCCGGGCAGAACAAGCTGCCGAAACCGAGCCAGAAAGTGCGTGCCGTGCCGTATGCCGATCAGCCCGTAGCGGGGCGCTGATACATGTCTTTTTCCGAGCTTTGCATTCGCCGGCCGGTGCTGGCCACCGTGCTCAATCTGCTGGTCATGCTGGCGGGGGCGATGGCTTTCGACCGTCTGACCGTGCGCGAGTACCCCAATATCGACATGCCGGTGGTGACCGTGCAGGTCGACTATCGCGGGGCCAGCGCGGCCATCATCGAATCGACCGTGACCAAGGTGCTGGAGGATTCGCTGTCCGGCATCGAGGGCATCGATTTCATGACCTCGACCAGTCGCGCCGAGTCCACGCAGATTTCGCTGACCTTCAACCCGGATCGCGACATCGACAGCGCTTCCAGCGATGTCCGCGACCGTGTTGCGCGAGTGCGCCAGCGCTTGCCGGAAGAGGTCGATGAGCCGCGCATCAGCAAGGCCGAGGCGGATGCGAATCCCATCATTTGGTTGGCGCTTTCGGCAGACAAGAATGCGTCGTCTGCTGCGGCCCAGCAGTCGCCACTGGCCATCAGCCAGGTCGCTGATCGCGTCATCAAGGACAGGCTGCAGACACTCCCCGGCGTCGCCGATATCCGCCTCAATGGCGAGCGCCGTCCGGCCATGCGCATCTGGCTGGATGCCTCACGCCTCGCCGCGCAGAGCCTGACTCCCGCTGATGTCGAAGCAGCCTTGCGCGCGCAGAATCTGGAAGTGCCATCGGGGCGTATTGAAGGTGCTCAACGCGAATTTTCGGTGCTGGCCGAGACCGACCTGAACACGCCCGAGCAGTTTGCCGCCATCGTGCTGCGCAACAGCAACGGCCTGCTGGTGCGCCTCGGCGATGTCGCGCGTATCGAGGTCGGCCCGCTGGATGTGCGCCGGACCACGCGCTTCAATGGCGTCGAAGGCGTCGGCATCGGCATCATCAAGCTGTCCACGGCGAACCCGCTCACGGTGTCGCAGGCGGTGACCAAGGCGCTGCCGGAAATCCGCGCGGCGCTGCCCGAAGGCATGAGCCTGAAGCTGGCCTACGACTCCTCGGTATTCATCGATGCCTCCATTCAGAATGTGGCGCAGACGCTGATCGAGGCCACGCTGCTGGTGGTGCTGGTGATCTTCCTGTTCCTGCGCAGCGCACGCGCCACGCTGATTCCGCTGGTCACCATCCCGGTCTCGCTGCTCGGCGCGATGGTGTTCATGCAGATCTTCGGCTTCTCGCTGAACACGCTGACGCTGCTGGCGTTCGTGCTCGCCATCGGGCTGGTGGTGGACGATGCCATCGTGGTGCTGGAGAACATCTATCGCCACATCGAAGAGGGGCTGGCCCCGATCGACGCCGCCATCAAGGGCATCCGCGAAATTGCTTTTGCCGTGATGGCAATGACGCTGACGCTGGTGGCCGTGTTCGCGCCGCTGGCGTTTACCACCGGTCGCACCGGCAAGCTCTTTACCGAATTTGCGCTGACGCTGGCGGCGGCGGTGCTGGTGTCCGGCTTCTGTGCGCTGACGCTGTCGCCGATGATGGCATCGCGCGTGCTGAAGCCGGTGCATGGCACGCCGCCGCGCTGGTCGCAGGCCATCGAGCATGGTCTCAATGGCCTGACGCGAGGCTATCAGCAGGCGCTGATCCGGCTGCTGCCGTGGCGCAAGACGGTCGTTGTGGGCGCGCTGGGCTTGCTCGGGCTGGCGGTGATGCTGCTTACGGCACTGCCGAAAGAGCTGTCGCCCATCGAGGATCGCGGCATCATCATCGCCGCCGGTTCGGCACCAGAAGGCTCGACACCGGCCTATCTCAGCCGCTACACGCAGCAGGTGGAAACGGTCATGCAGGACGTGCCGGAGTGGGCCTCGACGTTCATGATCATCGGCTTCCCGGACGAAACCCGCTTCATGAGCTTCAACCGCTTCCAGCCCTGGGCAGAGCGCGACCGCAAGGTGCAGGAGATGGCACCGATGCTGGCGGGCAAGCTCGGCAGCATCCCCGGTCTGCAGATCGCGCCGATCCTGCCGCCGTCGCTGGGGCAGAGCAATCGCAGCAGCCCCATCGAGTTCGTGGTGCAGACCAGCGCCGATTACGAGACCCTCAGCCGCGTCGTCAATGCGTTGGTGGCGCAGGCCAATGACAACCCCGGCCTGACCAATGTCAGCTCCGACCTCAAGCTCAACAAGCCGCAGCTGTCCATCCGCATTGACCGCGATC
>CALEYY010000121.1 GCA_937928295.1 uncultured Moraxellaceae bacterium | reverse complement strand
CTGACCTACAAGGGCCTGATGCTCGACGGCGTGCCCAATGCCGCCATCGTCTTCGGCTACACCAATGCCTCGTGGACGCTGAAGGCCGATCTCGCCGCGGAATATGTTTGCCGCCTGATCAAGCACATGGATCGCAACGGCTACAAGACCGTGGTAGCACGCGCCAACAACCACCCGCTCAGCGAAGACACCGTGCTCGGTGGCCTCGCCTCCGGCTACATTCGCCGAGCGGCCGACCATCTGCCGCGTCAGGGCACCAGCGCACCGTGGGTGGTGGATCAGAACTACCTGCGCGACATCCCGCAGCTGCGCTTCGGTGCGATTGAGGATGATGTGCTGGCCTTTGATGGCAAGGTCAAGGGCAAGAGCACCGTGGAGCGCTTTACAGCTCCGCTGCGCGCTGCTTTCGGTCGCTAAGCCGCCCTGCCTGGCCCTTGAGGCCAGACATGAAAAAGCCCCGGCGCGTGAGCGACCGGGGCTTTTTCATTGGCGCTGACAATACACATTGCTTACTTGACTACATTATTTGCTACCGGAATGGCATCCAGCGGTGATTCAAACGCAATGAAAAGAACACAGGGCACCTTGCTTGCGCAGTAGCCATCGTGAATCTTCTTGGCAGGGCCATAGGCATATGTTCCTGGCATGAGAACCGCTTTTTTCTGACCGTCATAGGTAACATGAAGCTCCCCCGCCACCAACACCATTCGCTCTGGCGATGAGTGCCAATGCATCGGAATAGTTGCCTTGGCAGGCACCCTGAAAAAGACATCCACATTGGCTTTGCCAGGATCTCCGTGCAGAACCGCTATGCCACATCCACTGGGCAAGAACGGCGGGCAAGGCCCCCACTTGAGTTGTGCATCCTTGAATGTAACTGCCAGCGCTGGCTCTGCTGCGGGTGCTTCGGCCTCTATGAACGGGCTGACAGTAATGAGAAAAACAGCAAGGGCTATCGGTAGTTGCTTGAACATTTGACACCTCCTGCGATCAGGAATAAGGCCAACATGCAAGTGCTCGTTGACACAATCCAACATGCGCTTAAGGCGAAACTCTTGCAATACCCGAAAATATTGGTAGCAAAGCCAAATGCCGGGCAAAAAAAATCGGCAGCAACCTTGACGGTCACACACCGATTTTTTTCAGTTGCCGCACCGCTTCACAGCGCTTCGACAACCTATGTTAGACGCTAGTTAGATAGCGACAACATTGTTAGCGCAAGGACCTTTCTGGCCCTGGCCGACATCAAACGAAACCGCTTGACCTTCGTTCAGCGTGGCATAGCCACCACCGTTCTTGATTTCTGAATGGTGTACGAACAGGTCTTTGCTGCCGTCTTCCGGCGTGATGAAACCAAAACCCTTGTCCGCATTGAACCACTTCACTGTACCTTTGCTCATGTTCTACTCTTTAATAATTGGCTGTTTGCAACGCAGCCATTATAGACATTACGGTCAAATTAGCTTGTAAAAGAATTTTTGCCCTGAAAGCCGCCTGCAGCCTCACGCTTAGCCACTTTTCGTTGCATTTTCCGGCATACGCCGTGATTTAATTTCAGCGTAAAACAGACCAACGGCGTCACGATACGGCCAATCCAGCCCCGCCCGGAAACGCCAGCCGCAGGATCTTCCACACCGTGGTGCCAAACTGCCGACTCAATGCACCAGTGTTGTAAGGAAGGCCGTAACGATCCGCCAGCGCACGCACACGCGGGGCCAGCTCGGGGTAACGATTGCTCGGCAGATCCGGAAAAATGTGATGCTCGATCTGGTGCGACAAATTGCCAGACAGAATATGAAAGAGCTTGCCGCCGCCGATGTTGCAGGAACCCAGCAGCTGCCGCACATACCAGCGAGCCCGCGTCTCACCCTCGACCTGCGCCTTGGTGAAGACATGCACATCGGCGGGAAAGTGCCCGCAGAAAATGATCATGTAGGTCCACAGGTTGCGCAGCACATTGGCCACGGCATTGGCGACCAGCACCGTGAAGAACACATCAAGCAGCGCCGGGCCCTGCCCCGTCAGCGCAAACGGCAAGGTCAGCAGCACACCGAGCAGCGGCCAGGCCAAATAATCCTTGGTGACCTGCGCGACGATCTTGCGGCCGGTACGCTGCAGCTGTGGGCGCACCTCATCCACCGTCATGCGGCCGCTGGCGAGCCTGCCCAGCTCCAGCTCCTGAATGGCGATGCCCCACTCAAACAGCACCGCCAGCAAAAAAGCATAGATCGGCTGGCCCAGATAAAACGGCTTCCAGCGCTGATTCGGCGAAACACGCAGCAGGCCATAACCCACATCCGGGTCTTTGCCGAGCACATTGGTCCAAGTGTGATGCTTCACATTGTGCGACTGCATAGATCGGAAGAGCACACGTCTGAACTCCAGTCACACTTGATGATCTCGTA
>CALEYY010000120.1 GCA_937928295.1 uncultured Moraxellaceae bacterium | reverse complement strand
GATTGATGATGGCTCTGAACCTTCGGAGGCCGCCGCACTTAAAATATTATGCGATATAAATAATGTTATTTATATAAGGAAAGATAATGGCGGCGTTTCGAGTGCGAGAAACTTAGGTTTGAAGTATTGCTCATCTGATTATGTTTTATTTCTCGACTCAGATGATGTTCTTAAAAATAAATCGATTGAGATGTTTGGAGAGGCTCTTGCGTTGGAGAGAGTAAGCAAAAAAACTAAAATTTTTGTGTTCCCTTTTTTGTATAAAATAATGGAAAATAATGATTGGGCTGGCCAATATTTGATCTGGAGCATGAATTTTATACCCCCTAGATTATTTAGGGGCGCTAATATTTTAAATTTCAATCTAATGCTCCAGCAAAATTGCTTTCCAATAAGCTCTGTTGTTTTTAGTCGAAAGCTCATTGATAAGTGCGGAATTTTTGATGAAGAGTTGAGTACTCATGAGGATTGGGATTTCTGGCTAAAATTAGTGCTTAAAGTAGACCATATTATCTATGGCAAGAACATGGATGTATTCACACTAATTAATATTAGAAGTGGACTTAGTGCAAATAGAGATAAAATGAGCGAATCTTTTGGGGTTGTTCGCAATAGATATATTACGAAGACTTTTTTGGAGAGAGTTTTTTATTATAATGGAGGCAATCCAATTTTTTTATTTATTAAGAAGGTGGTGTTCAAGTTAATGTCTATGCTTAGGGCTCGTAGGGTGTCTATAAATCATGATATAAATAAAACAAGAATGATGTGATTGGCGCTTTTTGCCTTTGGTCCGCAGCCTGTATGGCATTGATTCTATGCTAAAAATCCAGTGGTTTTTGTGCAGAGCATGTCTTGATATAGTAAGAAGGATCTTGATATCAAAATTAATCTATATCTTGGCTGTATGTGACCTTCGTGATTGTGCGTTGTGGCATCGCTAGAGAAATTTAAAATGGAATTTCGTATGTTGGTTAAATTGAAGATCCTCATGCCAGAGCGCTTTAAGAACTGGATTTACCGATATCCACGCGATCAAATCAAGCGGCTGATCTCGCTTGGCATACTGGGCTATTGCTTCCTTAATCGTTGGGCAAGCCAGATGGAGAGGTCGGTGGCTGACTTGCCTTCAGTGCCTCGTCATGAGCGGACGGTTTCACTCTGGTTTTTGACCGGTGACCGCTTCTGGTATCAGACGGCCTATTGCGCCTGGACCTTTGCATGCCATGCCCGGCGTAATGTGCATCTGCATCTGGTTGATGATGGCTCCTTGCGCCCGGAGCAGATTGTCGCTCTTGAAAGGTTATTTGGAATTGTCACCGTATACCGAAGTACTGACTCACGTGAGCAGCTGGAGCATATGTTACCTGCGGATCGCTATCCCGTATTGCGTCAGCGTTGGTCTGACTACATACACATCCGCAAGCTGATTGATGTGCACCTCGGTCGCTCCGGCCCCAAGCTGGTGCTGGATTCAGATATGTTGTTCATGGCACCACCGACGGCCCTCTTGGATTGGCTGGAGAGGGATGGCGAGCGGCCGCTGCTGCATATGCAGGATTGTGTGGAGTCCTACGGTTACAGTCGCCCATTGCTGGAGAGGCTGTCTGGGGGCGTGTTGCCGGCTCGGCTCAATGTCGGCATCTGCGGGCTGACCAGCGAACAGTTGAATTGGGATTTGCTTGAGCACTGGAGCGCGACTTTGTTGGCCGAGGAGGGGACTTCCTACTTTCTGGAGCAGGCTTTGGTGGCTATGCTGGCTGTTCAAGTGCCAGCGCATCGAGTGGATGCTGAGCAGTACATCACTTTGCCATCACCTAGCCAGATTCATTCTGGAGCGGGTGTGCTGCAGCATTATGTGGCGTCTTCCAAGGCGGCCTACTTTCGGCAGGCCTGGCGAAAAGCGCGGGCGCAGTGCCTATGATAAATTTTCATGGATTTGTTTGAATGTCTCAGCCGATGATTTCAGTGCTAGTGCCCTGCTTCAATGCTTCTAGATGGCTAGATGAAACGCTGCAATCTGTTTTTGATCAGCATTACAGTCCGCTGGAAGTCATCATTGTCGATGATGGATCAACAGATGACAGTGTTGCTCGCATAGAGCCATGGGTCGCGAAGTTCGAGCGACTGATAGTGGTGCGCCAGAAAAATCGAGGGCAGACTGCTGCTCTTAATACCGCACTAGAGCATGCGCAGGGCGAGTTCGTCCAATATCTTGATGCAGACGATGTGCTCTTGCCGGGAAAGCTGCAAGCACAGCTGGCGCGATTGCAGGCTTGCCCAAATGGCATTGCCATGGCTGCCTGGGGTCGATTCTATGATCAACCAGCCAACACCCGCTTTGTGCCGCAGCCGACTTGGCAAGATATGTCTCCAGTGGATTGGTTAGTCGAAAATTGGGCTGATGGTGGCGGCATGATGTTTCCAGGCATGTGGTTGGCTCCCATGCATCTGGTGCGTCAAATTGGGCCTTGGCGTGAAGATCTGACGCTATTGAACGACACCGAGTATTTTCCTCGTTTGATTCTGTCTGCGAGTCGCGTGTTGTTTTGCCCGGATGCACGAGTTGCCTATCGCTCAGGGTTGCCAGGATCGCTTTCTGGTCGTAAGACGCGTGCAGGCTTTCTGTCATCGTTTCAAGTATTGATTGCGAACGAGCATCTTTTACTTCGCCAAGAAGATAGTGAGCGTACACATCGCTCGCTCTCGATCCTTTGGCAACGATACGCACATCAATGCTATCCCTACTTTTCTGCATTGGCAGAAGAGGCTATTAGGCGAGGCAAGGCTCTTGACGAAATAGACATAAAACCAGAGGGTGGGCCGTTATTTCATCGAATATCAAAACTTGTCGGCTGGCGACTGGCCAAACGCATACAGGTTCTGACTGGCAGGCAGTAAAGTATGATTTTCTCAGTTACGACAACGATGAGATTAACTCAAGGATAGTACTCCAATATGCCCCGTATATTCATGGCGCACATGATTGTTGCCCCCTTTGTTCAGCACGCTGCTGCTGCTTTGCATGAGGCCGGGCTGTTGGCGGCATTCGGCGCGACACTGGTTGATCACCCCGAAAGCGGACTGCAGGAAGTCGCCAAGCGTCTGGCGCCTCTGGTTGGCTATGACTTGGCCGGCCAGCTGCAGCGCCGGCGTATCACGGCCTTTCCCGAGGCGCTGGTCCAACACTACCCTTGGCGGGAAGTGGTTCGCATGCTGCAGGTCAAGCTGCGTGCTGATCCGGTGTTGGGTGACCGGATTTTTCACTGGGCGCGAGATGGCTTTGATCACTGGGTGGCCGGTCGGCTGGACGGCCATGGCGGTTTCTACGGCTACGAGTACGGTGCCCGCGAGTCTCTGAAGCGCGCCCGTGCACTGGGTATCCCGGGCTTTCTCGATCTGCCCTCGCCGGAGCATGATTTCTCGGAGGGTATCATCGCCGCCGAGGTTGCCCGCTTTCCTGATCTGCAGTCTGACTATCGTACCCATGTCAGCGGCCTTCAGGACGAGCGTACGGAGTACCGGCGTGAGGAGTGGGAGGCGGCCAGTCACATTGTCACGGCCTCGACGCTGACGCGGGACAGCTGGGTGGCCAAGGGCTGGTCGCCGCGTCCGGTCGCGGTCATCCCGTATGGTGCGCCACCCGTGCGTGAATCCTATTTAAGGGCGATGCCTGACGAGCAGCCTTTGCGTTTTGTCTGGGCCGGCACCTTCAGCATACGCAAAGGTGCTCATTTGCTTATCGAGGCTTGGCGCAGCTGGACACCCAGCCATCCGGGCATCGAGCTGCATATCTATGGCGCTGTGACTCTGCCGGAGAAGGTGCTGGCCGATCTGCCGACCAGCATCGTCTTCCACGGCAGCGTCGCACAGCATGTGCTGTTCGAGGCGCTAGCCGGAAGTGCGGCGCTGGTCTTTCCCACCTTGTGCGATGGTTTTGGCATGGTTGTGACGGAGGCGTTTGCGCTGGGGGTTCCCGTCATTACCACCGAACGAGCTGGTGCTGTTGATTTGGTCAGGCAGGGTGAGAACGGTTTGCGTATTGCTGCCGGTAGTGCCCAAGCAATTGCTGAGGCGCTGGACGCGTTCATGGATCTGCGCGCTGATTGGCCCGCGATGCGTCACGCCGCCGCAGAAACGGCTCGTGGCTGGCAGTGGTCGGATTATCGTCGAGAACTGAGCCGGTTCGTGGGTCAGGCTTTGATGGAACCCGTGCCGTGAAAGTCTGTCTAGTGTCGGCGGGACACCCGAGCAGTAACCCGCGTCTGGTGAAAGAGGCGGATGCATTGGTGCAAGCAGGTCACGAGGTGCAGGTGGTACATGCCGGAACTTGGCGCCCAGGAGTGGCTGCTGATGTGCAGCTGCTGGAGACCCGACTTTGGCGTGTTAGCACCGCCTGGGATGGCTCGGGCAGCATCGGGTATCGGTGGCGACGGCTGATACAGGCGCTGGCTTGGCGTGCAGCTCCTCTTCTGAGGCGGATCGCTCCGGGCTTGCTGGCCTTTGCTGCCAGTCCGGTCTACACCGTGCTGAAACGGCGTGCTCTGGCTATCAAGGCAGATATTTACATCGGCCATACCTTGCCGGCATTGCCGGTTGTGGCCGCTTGCGCTGCACGCCATGGGGGGAAATATGTCTTCGATGTTGAAGACTTTCACCCAGGTGAGCGCGAAGGCAGTACGCCGCAGGATCGTGATTGGCTAGTGGCTGATGCGCTTTTAAGCAGATACCTGCCCAGTGCTTCATGTGTGACTGCCGCTTCGCCGCAGATTGCCGAGGAGGTGAGGGCGCGCTATGGCGTCTTGCCATTGACCGTGCTTAATGTATTCGACGCCGAGTCAGACTCGAGCGAGGTTGCCAGTTCGGAGTTGCGGTTTTACTGGTTCTCGCAGACCATCGGGCCGCATCGTGGGTTGGAAGAGGTCATTGCTGTGCTGACTACGCTTCGGCGCCCGCTGGTTCTGGATTTGCGCGGGGTCTGCAGTGCATCGTATCAGCGCGAGCTGGAGGCGTTGGCTTCGGGGGAGGGGCATATGCAGCTCCGCTTTCTGGCAACAGCACCATCAGACGAGATGGTCAAGCTAGCAGCAGGCTACACGGCTGGCATCGCAAGCGAGCTGAACACCTGCCTGAATCGAGACATCTGCCTGCCAAACAAGATATTTACCTACTTGGCTGCCGGCACGCCGGTGATTCTGTCGGCTACGCGCGCCCAGACTGAGTTGGCAGAGCGGTTGGGAAATGCCAGCTTGCTGATAGACTTGACCCAGCCGGTGCTGGCCGGTCAGGCTCTGGCAGATTGGTTGGCAGGCTGGCGGAACAGTCTGGTTAGTAAGGAAATTCGTAGTGCGTATTCCTGGCGTGAATGTCAGCAGGACTGGCTACGGGCAATAGTCGATGTGGCATGAGGATGTGCGCGTGAACTCCCAACAGTTAGTCAGCATCATCACCCCGGTGTTCAACCGAAGCAGGTGGCTGGCGGCCTTGCATGAAAGTCTCAGAGCGCAGAGCTATCCGCATTGGGAGTGGCTGATTATTGATGATGGCTCAACCGATGATACTTGGGATGTGGCCGGCAGCTGGTCTGCAGACACTCGGATCAAGCTCGTGCGCAATGATGTCATCGCACGAGACGGCGCTGGTGCCCAGCGTGCCCGCAACAAGGGCATCCGCGAGGCGTCCGGTGAGTTTCTCATCTTTGTCGACTCGGATGATCTGCTCCACCCAGACTGCCTCGGCTCCCGCGTTTCCAGCCTTTGCCAGCATCCGGAGGCTGACTTTGTCGTCGGCGACTGTTTGATCTTCGAGGATGAGTATCAACTGAACGCTGGTGTCCCCTGGTGTCGGGATATCCCTTCTGAAGCAACCGAGGCCTTGCACGCATTTCTGGAAGAGAACATTCCCTGGCAAACATCCGGGCCTATGTGGCGCAGTGAGCGCATCAGGCACCAAGCTTGGCGCGAAAACCTTGCGATAGGCCATGATCTGGTCTTTCATGTTGATGTGCTGAGCGAGCAACCAAGTTTCGTTCTCACTCGTCAGGTGGACTACTACTGGCGGGCACCCCGCAAAGACAGCATGAGCGACTTTGCCAACATGAAGGCCCGCGATGCCGATGGTGCTCACCTTGCAGCCTTGGCCTGCTGCGTGGAGTCGTTGCTTGAGAAAGGATTATTGCCGATACATGCAAACACCGTCCGTAGCGTCTTTGGCAAGCGCTTGGGCTGGTGTCTAAATTTTGCTGAAACATCTAATCCAGCCTTGCAGTCCATACGGCAGATGCGACTGCTCGGGCTGCTGTCCGGCCTGTTCGCAGCCGAGCTGACCTTGGTTGTGGCCGCTTGGCGCTGTGGCCTGAAGCGCTTGGCTTGGCCGTACCTGAACTGGCGGTTTCGATGAGCTTCTGTATGTCGCCGCCTTCCACGATGAGAAGGTCATAAACATGACCCCGCGCAAACTCGAAGTCACTTGGTTCTCGAACCCACACGAGCACTCCGTGCATTGGATCAAGCTCGGTCTCATGCGTCTGCATAAAGCAGGAACCATTCGCTTGCGGGATATTCCCGTGACGATGGCCGGCAGCTTGCTGGCCCCGGTCTGGGTACAGCATGAGTATCGGCGTGGTGCTCTGCTGCGTTTGTCCGATGAAGACCGTAACTGGCTGATCTACCTAGATGGCGAGGATGCTGTTTTCCAGACATCGCCCCTGCTGGCCGATTGTGATGCTTATTTCAGCTGTGCTTTTAATGAACCCTTTTTTCAGGGCTTACCGTTCTCCATGGCGTTGCCCTGGCAGAGTCCGAGTGAGCTGGCTCCTTATATGGAGCGCTATGCCAAGTTGCAGAAAGATTTGGAGGGCCACCTCCACAAGGTATTTCCGCTTGGTCCCATTGGGCCTGCGCTAGAGTTTGTGCCGTCATTATCTTGGGCTCAGCAGAAGTGGCGCAATCTGACTCACAAGCTGCGGCAGCGCGTGACATCCACAGTAGATTGGTCGCATCAACACCGGCGTTTTGAGCAGCGCATGCAGCATCTGAATACCTTGCGGCAATCAGTGCCGGCGCATGATGTGATTCTTCGAGACTCGCTCTGGG
>CALEYY010000119.1 GCA_937928295.1 uncultured Moraxellaceae bacterium | reverse complement strand
GTCGTGAAACCCTGTTTCAGGGTTTCTATCGCGTCGACAAGTTCTGGCTGCAGCATCGCCATTTTGATGGCTCCATGGGTCGTGAAATCACCCGCGAAATGTTCGTGCGCCCGCCCGCCGTGGGCGTGCTGATCTATGACCCGAAAACTGACGATGTGCTGCTGATCGAGCAGTTCCGTGTCGGTGCCATCGACGATCAGCACCCTTGGCAATACGAAGTGGTGGCCGGTCTAGTCGAGCCCGGCGAAGCGCTGGAAGAGGTGGCGCGACGCGAGACGCTGGAAGAGGCGGGCGTGGTCATAACCGAGATGGAGTTTGTCTTCGAGTTCATGCCCAGCGCTGGTGGCTCCGACGAGCGCTTTACGCTGTTTGTGGCCCCGGCAGACTTATCGCGCGCGGGCGGTGTGCATGGCGTGCCGGAAGAGGGCGAGAACATCCGTGTCATCGTGCTTGGCCTGAAGCAGGCGCTGCAGCTGGTCAGCAGCGGTCGCATCAATAACGCGCCGTGCATGCTGGCGCTGCAATGGCTGGCCTTGAACAAGGCGCATGTTGTGTCGAAGTGGCGTCGTTGAGCATCGCGTGGCCGCGCTACACCGTCGATCTGGCGGGGATGCATACGCTCTACGAGTTCAACTATGCGCGTCTGCAAAAGCTCCTGCGCGGTGCTGGCGTGGCGGATCGTCTGGGCGCTGTCGCACCGCTGGAGTTTGCCTGGGGTGAAGCACTGCAAGTGCCGCTGGATAGCGAAGTGCTCAGCGTGCAGCCGGTGCTGCAATTACAACGCGTTGAACGCACTCGCTACACCGAAACCTGGCGCTTGGCGCAGATGACGCCGACGCTGCCGTGGTGCCCCGAGCTGGATATGGAAGTGCGCCTGTTTCACGATGCGCGCATGGCCGATGTGCTGCGCTTTCAGTCGGCTCGGCGGATTCCGGCGATTGTTCCCCCGCTGCATCAGGCAGGCTGGCGCATCAATGAAAAGCAGTTGGTGAACCAATTTCTGGGCGACTGCCTGCAGCATTGCTTGAGTCATGGGTTGCCGCGTGACCCGCGGCTGAGCCCTGATTACCATTTATGGGATCGGCGCAACGCGTCTATCTCTGATGAACCGCAACCCGAGGATGTGCAATGACCGGCTATACCGCCGCCTCTATCGAAGTCCTGTCTGGCCTTGACCCGGTGCGCAAACGCCCTGGCATGTACACCGACACCACGCGCCCGAACCACCTCATTCAGGAAATTCTCGACAACTCTGTCGACGAAGCCCTGGGCGGTTTTGCCGATGAAGTTCGTGTCGTGCTGGCGGCCGACGGCTTCATCGAGGTCAGCGACAACGGCCGTGGCATGCCGGTGGACATCCACCCCGAGCATGGCGTTTCCGGCATCGAGCTGATCCTCACGCGCCTGCATGCCGGCGGCAAATTCTCCGGCAAGAACTACAAGTTCTCCGGCGGTTTGCACGGCGTCGGTGCGTCAGTGGTGAACGCGCTGTCGTCATCGCTGGAAGTCACCGTGAAGCGCAATGGCCAGCTTTGGCGCATGGCCTTTGCCGGCGGCGAGAAGGTCTCTGAGCTGGCGGTGATCGGCGAGTGCGGTAAGCGCGCGACCGGCACCATGGTGCGCTTTCTGCCCGATGCCAGCTATTTCGATTCGCCGAAAGTCTCGCTGAGCAAGCTCAAGCATGTGCTGCGCGCCAAGGCTGTCTTGTGCCCCGGCCTGCATCTGCATTTCGAAGATCAAGTCAGCGGCGAGCGCATTGAGTGGCATTATCAGGATGGTCTCAAGGACTACCTGATGGAGTCCACGCAGGACTGGCCGCGCCTGCCCGAGCAGCCGTTTCTGGGCAAGCTCGAAGGCAAGAACGAGGTGGTGGATTGGGCCGTACTGTGGCTGCCCGAAGGCGGCGAGCTGACGCAGGAATCGTATGTCAACCTGATTCCGACGGTGCAGGGCGGTACGCATGTAAATGGTCTGCGTACTGGCCTGCTCGAAGCTTTGCGCGAATTCTGCGAGTTCCGCAGCCTGTTGCCGCGCGGCATCAAGCTCGCCCCGGAAGACCTGTGGGAACGCTGCGCCTTTGTGTTGTCGCTGAAGATGCAGGACCCGCAGTTCGCCGGTCAGACCAAGGAGCGTCTGTCCTCGCGTGAATCGGCGGCGTTTGTGTCCGGGGTGGTCAAGGATGCCTTTTCGCTGTACCTGAACCAGCATACCGACATCGCCGAGCAGCTCGCGCAGCTGGTCATCAACTCTGCGCAGAAGCGCCTCAAGCAAAGCAAGCAGGTCGCGCGCAAACGCATCACGGCCGGGCCGGCGCTGCCGGGCAAGCTGGCGGATTGCTCGGGCAGCGACATCGCGCGCAGCGAGCTGTTTCTGGTCGAAGGTGACTCCGCCGGCGGCTCCGCCAAGCAGGCGCGCGATCGCCAGTTCCAGGCTGTGATGCCGCTGCGAGGTAAGATCCTCAATACTTGGGAAGTGGATTCGTCGCAGATTCTGGCGTCGCAGGAAGTGCACGACATCGCCGTGGCGCTGGGCGTCGATCCCGGTTCGGATGACATCAGCGGCCTGCGCTACGGCAAGGTCTGCATCCTCGCCGATGCCGACTCCGATGGCCTGCACATCGCCACGCTGCTCTGCGCGCTGTTTGTGCAGCACTTCCCGGCACTGGTGCGCGGCGGTCATGTCTGCGTCGCGATGCCGCCGTTATTCCGCATCGACCTCGGCAAGCAGGTCTTCTATGCGCTGGACGAGGCCGAGAAGCAGGGCATCATGGACAGGCTTGAGGCCGAGAACAAACGCGGCAAGCCGCAGGTCACGCGCTTCAAGGGCCTCGGTGAAATGAACCCGCTGCAGCTGCGCGAAACCACCATGGCACCGGATACGCGTCGTCTCATCCAGCTCGTGCTCGATGAAGTCGAGGCGACGCACGAAATGATGGACATGTTGTTGGCCAAGAAGCGCTCCGGTGATCGCAAGAGCTGGCTGGAAAGCAAGGGTAACCTTGCCGATGTGGAGGTTTGAGCGTGACTGATGAACTGATGTTGTCTACCCCGTCCGACGGCACCGAGCTTGTCCCGCTGCGCACCTACACCGAGCAGGCCTACCTGAACTACTCGATGTATGTGATCAAGGATCGTGCTCTGCCGCATGTTGGCGACGGCCTCAAGCCGGTACAGCGCCGCATCGTCTACGCCATGAGCGAGCTCGGCCTGAAGAATTCGGCCAAGCACAAGAAGTCGGCGCGTACCGTCGGTGATGTGCTCGGCAAGTACCATCCGCATGGCGACTCGGCCTGCTATGAAGCCATGGTGCTGATGGCGCAGCCGTTCAGCTACCGCTATCCGCTGGTCGATGGTCAGGGCAACTGGGGCTCGCCAGACGATCCCAAGTCCTTTGCCGCCATGCGCTACACCGAAGCCCGCCTGTCGCCCTATGCCGACACGCTGCTGGCCGAGCTGGAGCAGGGCACCGTGGACTGGCAGCCCAACTTCGACGGCACCCTGGACGAGCCCTGCGTACTACCCGCGCGCCTGCCCAACCTGCTGCTCAACGGCACCACCGGCATCGCTGTCGGCATGGCCACGGACATCCCCGCGCACAACCTGCGCGAGATTGCCCAAGCGGTGATCGCGTTGATCAATGACCCCGGCATCTCGCTCGATGAGCTCTGCGAATTCGTGCCCGGCCCCGACCTCGCCACCGCCGCCGAAATCATCACGCCGCGTCATGAACTGATACAGATGTATGCGACCGGCAAGGGCGGCTTCCGCATGCGTGCCGTCTACGAGATCGAGGATGGCGACATCGTCGTCACCGCGCTGCCGCATCAGGTCTCCGGTGCCAAGATCCTGACCCAGATCGCCGACCAGATGCAGGCCAAGAAGCTGCCCTGGGTCGCTGATCTGCGCGACGAATCCGATCACGAGAATCCGACGCGTCTGGTCATTGTGCCGCGCTCCAACCGCATCGATGTTGAGCAGCTCATGGGGCATCTGTTTGCC
>CALEYY010000118.1 GCA_937928295.1 uncultured Moraxellaceae bacterium | reverse complement strand
GACAGTCGGCGCGTAACAGATATGCAAGAGAAGGTGAGCAAACTGTCTGCCAAGATGACGGTGGTGATGGTGGTCTTCTTTTTCCCGGCGCTGGTGATTTTGGTGGCAGGTCCGGGCCTTATTTCACTCAGTAATGCGTTTGGGAATTTGTGATGCGGCTTACTCTGCGTGATGTGGCATGCCTTTGCTTCCTGAGCTTTAGTTCGCTGTTGTGGGCAGAAGTCAGTACTGATGACCCGGTGGCGCAGCAGAATGCCAAGGTCCCTCGTATCAGCTGTGATGTGCCTCTGAGTAAAGAGCAGACATTGAGTCGTGGGTTGGTCGAGGGTCGCATCAAAGCAGGGCAGCTCTATGCAGCGTATGCTGAAGTCATGGCGTTGCCACCGAATGTGGCAGAGATTGCCATTTTGCGAGCAGATATTTTGCGTCGCTTAGGCCGTCCGGAAGCATACGACTGGTTCCGTGCTCTACAAAAAACCTGTATGTCTGGCTTGGCGGAATATGGCCTTGGCCTTTTGGCGGCCAATGATGGTCACTATGCAGAGGCCCGTGAAAGCTTGCTGCAAGCGGTTCGGCAAATGCCTACCGATGCACGCGTTCGAAATGATTTGGGCTACGTACTGATCTTGTTGAACCAAGATACACAGGCCATGTTTGAGCTGCGTATTGCCGCTGAGCTGGCCCCTGAAAATCGCCTGCCGGTATTGAACTTGCTGTTGTTGTCTTTGCTGCAGGGTAACGAGAAGGAATGGGCTGCCGGCGTGGCTCGTTGGCAACCAACCGCCAGTGAGCGCAGCAGTCTTGCGAAAGACTGTCGCAGCCTTTATGCAACGCGTGTGGGTATTGTGGACGGTGCTAAGGTGGATTGCCCGATTAACAAGCTGTGATGCATTATGTGTTCTATAAAAGGAGCTTTATCGTGAATATTAAACTTGGTTTTGCTGTTGTATTGCTGGCTGGTGCGACCGTTCTGCCAGCTCTTGTTCTGGCTGGTGAGCAGCCGTCACCTCAGCCTGCTGCGCAATCTGATGTGTGGCTGCAAATGCAGAGAGCGGGTACTTTGGCCTCTTCAAATATCCAGCCGGCAACGGAAATTGAGCGTGATCGTGCTGTTGAACGCTTTCTGAAAACCTATGACATTGAGATTCCGCCCAGCTTTTATGGCTCTCGGTTCGGTACAAAAAACTGAGCCTCTTCAGCATCTAATGTAACGGCGAGTGGCTTTTTGTTGTTGTTTCTTGGCAAGTTGAGTGGATGCTAGAGATTCTTGCTACTCTGTTCAAACAGTGGCTGAGAGGATAAGAACATGAATAGCCGTGTCATGCTGATCGTGGCCTTGGTGTTGGTATTGGCAGCAGGCATTGCAGGCTATTTTGGCTATCGAACCACGGTTGATGCGCGCGAGGAAGTCAAAGCGGCGCAACTGGCGGTGACTCAGGTGAAAGCTGCGGTGGCAGCGGATGCATCCAACAGAACGCCTGTTGTTGTGGCGCTTCGGCCAATAGCAGCTTTTCACAAAGTGACCGCCGAGGATATTGGGTTGGATCATTTGCGTTTGGCTCCCCCCAACAGCTTTCAGCACCTAGAAGATCTGCTAGGGAAAGTGATTCAGGCCGATGCGGCCATGGGTCAGCTCATTGAGCGTAAACATTTGCAACCGGGTGGCGACATTGCCCGTCTGTTGAAGCCAGGTGAGCGAGCAGTGGCGATTGGCATTGACGAAGTCGTGGGGGGGGGCGGTTTTGTGCAGCCTGGCGACAGCGTGGATGTCTTGATGTATGTGCCGGGCGATAACCGGCCGGCATCGTCAGCTCAAATTGTGCTGCGAGCCTTGCGCGTGGTCGGCTTGGGCACGCAAATGGTCGTGAGTGATAATACCCCTGCTGCTGCCCAATCAGACCTCACTGCAGCACGCGAGGCTCGACGCCAAGCACGAACAGCGGTGTTGGCGGTCAGCGAAGCGGATATTACGCGTCTGATGTTGGCCAGCAGTGTGGGTATTTTGCGCCTAGCCATTCGGCCGGCAGATGAAACACTCGCCGACACGGGTAATGCACCCGCTGGTCGCACCGAGGCCAAATCCAATCGCTTGGTTCGGACGGGAGCTTTGCTGGCCAGCCCGGAAGCGGTTCGTCGAGTGGTCACCACTCCGTCACCTCGGGCACCTGCGCGGGCCAACCAGCCTGTGTATGTACCCATCGTGATTTTTCGTGGCCTGAGCAGTGGCAGCACTCCATGAGTATTGATGGCATGAAAACGAACCGGCTGATTTTTATGGCGGCTTTGCTGGCCAGCTCCTCTACGCAAGCGGCTGATTCTGGCTGTGACCAGTTGGCTTCCTTGCCAGCTAATTTGACTGTGCAGGCAGGGTTTCAAGAGTCGGTCAGCTTGCCGGTGCCGATGACGCGTCTTGCGGTGGGTGCACCGGATGTGGCGGATGTGGCCCTTGTGGATGCCCGTACCTTGTTGTTGCAAGGCAAGAAAGCGGGCTCGACCAGTTTGTTGGTGTGGACCGCGTGCAGCACGGAACCTAGACGGTCATTGGTGACTGTGGCGGGTGAGCGCTCTGCTGTTGAGCAGCTGGCGGCACCTCTAGCGCCCGATAAATTGCCCTCGCAAGTCCAGGCAGACATCCGTTTTGTGGAGGTTAGCCGAACTCGACTGCAGGATGTCGGGACTCGCTTGCAATTGCGTAGTGGCAGTGGTCGTAGCAACTTCTTTGGTTCGGCGGGGCAGTCGGCAGTTCAAGTTAGTGCGGGCAATGCCATTCCAACCGTTGGTCTGCCGTTGGATCCCTCATCATTTAATATCGTTTGGGGTGGTAATAGCAGTCGATTCTTATCGGCGATCAACTTGCTTGAGCAGAATGGCTATGCCTATACGCTGTCGCGGCCGTCTTTGGTTGCTTTGAGCGGCCAGTCGGCTAATTTCTTGGCGGGCGGCGAAATACCCATTCCCGTGCCTCAGGGAGCCAATGGCAGCATTGGCATTGAGTACAAAGAGTTTGGCGTGCGCCTGACGATTTCGCCCACGATTATTTCGGCAGATCAAATTCTGCTGAAAGTGGCCCCCGAGGTTAGTGAGCTGGATTTCACTAATGCCGTGACGATTCAAAACACATTGGTTCCCGCATTACGCATTCGAAGAACAGACACCACCATTTCGCTTGCGGATGGTGAGAGCTTCATTATTGGTGGCTTGGTATCACGCAGCACCTTGAGTAATGTCGATAAACTGCCGGGTCTTGGCGATATTCCCATTATCGGTGCCTTTTTTCGCTCTACTCGTTTCGAGGCAGAGGATCGCGAGCTGTTGATGATTGTGACTCCGCACCTGGTGCGCCCGCTAAAGCGCTCAGCTGAGATGCCCGATTTGCCAGGGCAGCGCTGGCAGCATTATCAGCCGGGTTCTGGCAGTCTCTTTTGGCGCGGCGTAACACCGTTGCTCAATGAGCATCTGATTCCGGCGGGGCCTTGAGTGCATAGGCAAACAGGGCTGCTGTTGGGGCTGATCTGCGCATTGGCCATACCTGCTTGTACCTTGATCAGCCCTGAGGTCAGCAAGCGAAGCATCCGTACGATGCCACCATCTGTATCTTCTCCGTTAAAAGAAGAGCAAGCCATGCCGGCACTGAATTGCCGCTTTGCTCTGGAAAAAGAGCAGGAGCTGAAGCGCTCCGTTGTAGTGCAATTGGCTGATCAAGGCGACTGGTACGCCGCATTGGCGCAAGTCGATACATTGCCATCTCAGTCGGTAGAGGTGGCGTTGCTGAAAGCAGACATCTTACGGCAATTAGACCCTGTGATGGCTGAGCGCTGGTACAAGAAGCTGATCTCAGACTGCCAATCTATTCGTGCAGAACATGGTCTTGCGCTGATTGCCGCTGCCCGTGGCCAGTACGCGGAAGCCTTGCCACGCATGCAGCTAGCGGCTCGCACCTATCCGGATGATCCGCGTATTCGTAATGATCTGGGTGTGCTTTATCTGTATCTACAGAAT
>CALEYY010000117.1 GCA_937928295.1 uncultured Moraxellaceae bacterium | reverse complement strand
GTCGGCACCGTCAAGCGCATGGACAAGGGCGACATCATTGTCGAGTCTGGCCGCGTTGAAGGTCGTTTGCGTCGCAGCGAAATGATTCCTAAGGAAAACTTGCGCAATGGCGATCGCGTTCGCGCCATGATCATGGAAGTGGACTTGACTCTGCGCGGCGCACCAATTGTGCTGTCCCGTTCGTCTCCTGAGTTCATGATTGAACTGTTCCGCGCTGAAGTGCCAGAAATCGAACAAGGCTTGCTGGAAATCAAATCCTGCGCCCGCGACCCTGGTTCTCGCGCCAAAATCGCTGTGCTCTCGCACGACAAGCGCGTAGACCCGATTGGCACTTGTGTGGGCGTGCGTGGCACACGAGTCAATAGCGTCACCAACGAACTTGCTGGTGAGCGTGTGGACATCGTGTTGTGGAGCGAAGACCCTGCACAATTTGTGATCGGCGCTTTGGCCCCGGCCAACGTCCAGTCCATCGTGGTGGATGAAGAAAAGCACGCCATGGACGTGGTGGTCGACGAGGAAAACCTCGCCATCGCCATCGGCCGCGGCGGCCAGAACGTGCGCCTGGCGTCCGAGCTGACCGGCTGGCGCATCAACATCATGACCGCCGAGGAATCGCAGGCCAAGCAGGCCACCGAAAGCGAATCCGTGCGCGCTCTGTTCGTCGACAAGCTGGACGTGGACGCCGAAGTGGCCGACATCCTGATCGCCGAAGGCTTCACCAGCCTCGAAGAAGTGGCCTACGTGCCGCTGCAGGAAATGCTGGAGATCGAGTCCTTCGACGAGGACACCGTCAACGAGCTGCGTGCCCGCGCCAAGGACGCGCTGCTGACGATGGAAATTGCCCGGGAAGAGAATGTCGAGGCGGTGTCGCAAGACCTGCGTGATCTGGACGGCCTGACGCCCGACCTGATCGCCAACGCGATTGCATTTTTCGCCGCGCCGACGACCCAGTTCATCACAGGACAGACGCTGTTCGTCGATGGCGGCAAGTCGCTGTGCGAACACGATCTGCTCGATACCGCTCGCGCCATCGCCGCCAAGGTCAGTGTGCCGCTGCCGACCGATGTGGTGGTGGCCGAAGTCACCGGCCCGATCGATGACTTCTTTGCCTTCGTGCAAGCCGCCACGCCGGTGGTCAAGGCTGTCGCCGATGTCGGCCCGAACGACATGATTCTCGATGTCGGCCCGGATACCGCTGCGCAGTTCGCCGAACTGCTGAAAGCAGCCAAGACCATCCTCTGGAATGGCCCGGTCGGTGTGTTTGAGGTCGATGCCTTCGGCGAAGGCACGAAAGCGCTGAGCCTGGCCATCGCCGAGTCGGATGCCTTCTCGATTGCCGGTGGGGGTGATACCTTGGCGGCCATCGACAAGTACGGCGTGGCCGATCGCGTGTCCTATATTTCCACCGGTGGTGGTGCCTTCCTCGAGTTCGTCGAGGGCAAGGTGCTGCCGGCGGTTGCCGCGCTCGAAGCGGCGGCTAACAAGTAATTATTCAGGAGAATTCAACATGGCTCTCATCAGCCTGCGTCAATTGCTCGATCATGCCGCTGAACATCAGTACGGCGTGCCGGCGTTCAATGTCAACAACCTCGAACAGATGCGCGCCATCATGGAAGCGGCTGCGAAGACCGACTCGCCGGTGATCGTGCAGGCCTCGGCCGGTGCCCGCAAATACGCTGGTGCGCCATTCCTGCGCCATCTCATCCTCGCCGCCATCGAAGAGTTTCCGCATGTGCCTGTGGTCATGCACCAGGACCACGGCACCTCGCCGGCGATCTGCCAGCGTTCGATCCAGCTCGGCTTCAGCTCGGTCATGATGGACGGCTCGCTCGGTGAAGACGGCAAGACGCCGACCAGCTACGAATACAATGTCAGCGTCACCCGTCGTGTCGTCGAAATGGCGCATGCCTGCGGCGTGTCGGTGGAAGGCGAGATCGGCTGCCTGGGTTCGCTGGAAACCGGCATGGCCGGTGAAGAAGATGGCGTCGGCGCGGAAGGCGTGCTCGATCACTCGCAGCTACTGACCGACCCGGAAGAGGCCGCGCGCTTTGTGCAGGATACCGGCGTTGATGCGCTGGCCATCGCCATCGGCACTTCGCATGGCGCCTACAAGTTCACGCGTCCGCCCACCGGCGACATCCTCGACATCAACCGCATCAAGGAAATCCACACGCGCATTCCGAACACGCATCTGGTCATGCACGGTTCATCGAGCGTGCCGCAGGACTGGCTGGCGATCATCAATCAGTACGGTGGTGACATCAAAGAGACCTACGGCGTGCCGGTCGAGCAGATCGTGGAAGCGATCAAGCACGGCGTGCGCAAGGTCAACATCGACACCGACCTGCGTCTGGCATCGACTGGCGCAATTCGTCGCCACATGGCGCTGAACCCGGCCGAGTTCGATCCGCGCAAGTTCTTCAAGGACACGATTGTCGCCATGCGCGATGTCTGCATCGATCGCTACGAAGCCTTCAACTGCGCTGGTCAGGCCAGCAAGATCCGCGCGCTGTCGCTGGATGCGATGACCGAGCGCTACATCCGTGGCGAGTTGCGTCAGCAGGTGCAATAAGAAGAATCCGGCGATGACCTTCGCCCCGGAGAAAGCCCGCGCCGCGCTGTCACGCTTTGATCTGAATGTGCGGGCTCCGCTGCGCGGGGTCTTGCAGGATTACGCCGCGCACTTTGGGCTGGATGCTCTCGCGCAGGCCGCCAAAGCGACGCACTTTCTCGGCAAGCTCGAAGCCTATGGCTACGACATCGCCACTCAGGTTTTTCTGCCGCCGGGCAAGACCAAGGGCACGCTGCTGGTGCTGCATGGCTATTTCGATCATGTCGGGCTGTTCACGCACCTGATCCGCCGTGGTCTTGAGCGGGGCTATGCGGTCGTGGCCTACGACCTGCCCGGTCATGGCTTGTCTAGCGGCGCACCGTGCGACATCGAGGATTTCGCGCATTACCAGGAGGTGCTGCGCGATGTGCTGACGGCACTCAAGCCGGACATGCCCGGCCCTTGGCTGGCGGTCGGGCAGAGCACCGGCGGCGGCATTTTGCTCGATCATGTATTGCAGTCCATACAGCGCGGACAGCGCCCGGCCTTTGCGCGCGTGCAGCTGTGGGCACCGCTGGTGCGACCGGCGCAATGGCGCAAGGTGCGCTTCGGCTATCACCTGCTGAGCCAGTTCAAAAGCGAAATCCCGCGCCATTTCCGCCGCAGTTCCAGCGATGAGCGCTTCATCGATTTTCTCTGGCACCACGAGCCGCTGCAGCATCGCCAGATTCCCATCCGGTGGCTGGGCAGCATGATCCGCTGGGAGTCGCACATGGCCGCGATGCCGGCGTGCCGCTATCCGGTCAGTGTGGTGCAGGGCGATCAGGACGAAACCGTCGATTGGCGCTTCAATATCGACTATGTGCGTAGCCATGCGTTTATCGAGAGCTACACCGAAGTCGCAGGCGCATCGCATCATTTGGCCAATGAGAGCGAGGAGCTGCGCGAGCAGTGCCTGCGGGCGCTAGATCGCTATGTGCTGATCTAGCGCAAGCCGCCGTAGCGCATGCAGCTGCGCTGCTGAGCGGCTCGGAGGCTTGCCGTCACGGCAGCGCTCCGGCATCATCGGGCATCGATCAAATCTGACGATGACTATTTTCAGAAGAGGGTGACATGGCCAGACAGCATATTGAAGTATTGCAATCCTTTCCGTTTTCCGTCGACAAGCTCTATGGCTTTCTGGCGGTGCACGAGAACCTGTCGGCGATTTTCCCGGCCAAGATCAAGCGCGTCAAAGATGGTCAGAATGGCGTTAACGGCGTCGGCTCCACGCGCCGCATGACGCTGGCTCCGGGCGTGATCCTGGAAGAGACAGTGACCAAGGCCGAGACCAACGAAGTCATCGAATACACCATCAGCAAGGGTGGCTGGCCGGTGAAAAACCACTACGGCGTGATGCGTTTCTACTCGGCCGAGAATGGCTGCCGCCTGCACTACACCATCGACTTCGATTCAGCTTTGCCGGGTACCGGCTGGGTGGTCAAGAAGGCATTGGAAGCGCCGATCCGTGCGGGTCTGAAGAAACTGGCGGCACGCGGTCTGTAAGTGAAACGCGGACTGTTCAGGCTGAGCCAGTCAGTCCGCGCTAATCAGGCTGACTGAATCAGCCTGCGTTGATCCCGACCAGCACTTCCAAGCGACCTGGACGCACACGCAGGTCGCGAATTTCAAACTGATTGACCAGTTGCATGAGCAGGTCGCGACTGTCTTTCAGCGTGGTCAGGCCGGGCAGCACCGACAGGTCGCTCAAGCCCAGCAGCTTGTCGACCATCCAGGCACGATTGTTGAGCAGGTCGATCAGGTCTGACTTCTGCAAATCGATGCGCCACAGGCGCGGCCCTTCGCGACGAAATCCCGACAAGTCTTCCAGCATCTGATTCACCGGCGAGCGCGTGGGCAGGCGATTGGCCATGAAGAAGCTGCCACGGGCAATTTGCCGGGTTGCCCAGTTCGTTACCAGGTTGGTCTGACGGAATTGCGCATCCAGTGACTCATCGACTTGGCGCACGCGCAGGTATTGTTCGTCGCGCGAGATCTTGCACTCCAGCACATCGAACTCCAGCTCCACGGTATACACCAGCCGGTTTTGATGGCCGTCGATGGCGACCGTGAGGCGGTCATCACCGCAATACACCGCCACATGATCCACGCTGGGGTTGCGCTGCGCCATGAGCCGGACCTGCTTGTTCAGCAGGCTTTCGGGCAGGGCCAGTGTCAGAGTCGATTTGCGCAGATAGGCCTGTGCCATTTGCAGCGCGACTTCCTTGGCGATCTGGCTGGCGGCTTTGGCGGTATCGCCAGCGATCTGCGCGGCGACCTTGGCGCCATCCTCGGCGAGCTGAGCCACGACCTGAGCACCTTCTGACGCAATCTGTATGGCTGAGCGGGCGGTTTCACTGGCGATTTCGGTGACGCTCTTGGCTGTTTCGTTGGCCAGCCCGGCAATTTCCTTGGCCGTCTCGCTGGCGGCTCCGGCCACATCGCGGGCGGCCGAACCGGCGCGTTCGGCCAGTTCACGCGCGCTGCGCACGGCCGTCCGCACGGAGATGTCTAGCGCCGAGCGGGGCTTGGCGGCAACGGGGGCCGGCTCTGCCATTTGTTTTGGGGGCATTTGCTTGGAGGGCGCCGCTTCGGAGGGCAAGGGCTCGGGCAGTGATGACTCATCGTTCATGACACATCCACTCAACTTGATGGCGACAGGGTCACATTGCCGCATGGTAGCGCGCACCAGTGCCCGGCAGCAAAGCCGCGACAATATAAAATCTGGCCGATGGCGCGGTGCTGGGCTAAACTCATCGACAAGAAAGATTGTCACATCTGTGACCGATAACAATAAAAGAGGTTGCCATGCGTCGTCATGCCGCAGTTCGCGCTGTTTTCCTGCCTGCTTTGTTGGCTGTCTTGCTGCCATTGGCGGCCTGTTCGCCCAGCCCGGATGCTGCATTGACCGGGGGTGGCCCAGGCCCGGTCACTCCGCCGGCCCCTGAAGTGGATAGCGGTGCCACGCGCACGCGCTACGAATTCAATAATCGCTGCGTGGTGCTGCAGTCGGTGGCCAACAACCGCTATGTCGCGAAGGTTAGCGAGCAGTTTGCCGCCACCGCAACAGCGATCTCGGGCGCAGAGCCCTTTTATTTCAAGCCCTCGGCGCTGGGCGACTACCTTCTGTTTACGCGTGACGGGTCTTTGCTGGCCGCGAATTCGCCGGTCAGCGCGAACGCCTTGGCAGCAGCCAGCGACGCCAACATCTTCACGCTGAAAACACTGGGCGATGCCACAAACTATGTGAAGCCGCCGTTGCGCGATCACGAGCCGAGCTCGGCCGAAATCGCTGCGTATCGCAACTTTGCTGATCCGCAGCTGAGCAGCAAGGTATTCACGCTGAACGCCGCCGCTACCGGCACGCGCCTGCAAACCGGCAGCGATAGCGTCCTCACGCAGGGCTCTGCAGCCAACGCCACGGCAGAGCAGTTCCGCTTGGTCACGGCCACCGGTTGCGCCGAATTCCCGGAAGCGCACAACAACGCCAGCGGCGAGACTTTCAAAGGCATGACCGAGGATGGCCGAGTGCTCGGCATGGCCGATGTGCATGTGCACTTGAGCGCGACCAACTTCCTCGCCAACGCCCAGTATGGCGACCCCTTCCATCGTTTCGGTGTAACGCATGCGCTGGCGGATTGCAAAGTCGATCATGGCAATAATGGCCAGCTTGATCTGGTTGGCACGCTGCTCGGCAATGATTTTGACGGCCACCACACCGATGGCTGGCCGACTTTCACCGACTGGCCGTCACGCAGCAGCCTCACGCATGAGGCTATCTACTGGAAATGGCTGGAGCGCGCCTGGATGTCGGGCCTGCGCGTCATGGTCAATGATGTGGTGGACAACGAAACGCTGTGCGAACTGCAGCGCAATGTCACCAAAGACCCGCTGCGCGACTGCAATGAAATGAACAGTGCCGCGCGTCAGGTCGGCACGCTCTACGCCATGCAGGATTACATCGACGCGCAATATGGTGGTCGCGGCAAGGGCTGGTTCCGCATTGTGCTGTCGCCGGTTGAAGCGCGCGATGTCATCGCGCAGGGCAAGCTGGCGCTGGTCATCGGCATTGAAATCTCCAATCTGATGAATTGCCAGGTTCACTACAACCCGCTGCGTCAGCAGGAGCCCTATCAGGAAACCGGCACCGGCCCGACCGAGAACAGCTATAGCTGCAGCCAGGATTCTGTCAAAGAGCAGCTGGCGCGTCTGACCGGCCTTGGCATACGCCAGATCATCACCATCCACGAGTTCGACAACGCCTTTGGCGGCAATGGCATCTTCGACGACCTGATCCTCAACGCCGGCAACCGCGAGAACAGCGGTGGCATTCCCTTCGGCAGCCCCGCCGGCCCGTTCACGCCCACGGGCGAGACCCCTACGGGTGAGTTCTGGACCACCTACGACTGCCCCGAAGAGGATGTGACGCCCGGCTTCAGCGGCTATCTCTGGGAGGACGCTGGCGGCGCGGTGATGACCAATCTTGGGCCACCACCGCCGCTCTGCCCCTTCGTGGGTCAGGGTGGTCGCCCGGGTGGCACGCTGGCCTGCTATCCCGCCAAGCGCCAGTGCAATGCGCGCTGGCTCACACCAATCGGCCTCTACACCTACCAGAAGCTCATGGAGCAGGGGATCATCTTCGACATCGACCACCTCGAACACGAGATGAAATCGCAGGCGCTGGAACTGGCCGAGGCGCAAGACCCGCCCTATCCCTTCGTCTCCACCCACGGCACTTTTGGCGGCACCAGCAATGATCAGGGCGCGCGCATCCTGCGCAACGGTGGCTTCCTGTATCCCAGCATCGGCAGCATCCAGAGCTTCCGCCGGCTGATGGCCGAAACCCAGCAGCTCTCGACGTCCGCCGGTAACACCAAGCTGTTCGGCTTTGGCTTTGGCACGGATACCGATGGCCTCTCTGGCCAGATGGGACCGCGCAGCGACATCGCAGACGGCAAGGCGCTGACCTACCCGTTCGTGCTGTTCAAGGGCGCGCCCTTCGACAGCCTGTCGGACTTTGCCAATGCCAGTGCCGTGACCTTTCAGCAGCCCGAAGAACGCGATGCCAACGGCGCTGGCCGCACCTGGCATGAGGACCTCGATGGCAACGCCCACTACGGGATGATGGCGGACGCGGTGCGCGAGCTGGCGCGCGAGAAGCTGGGCCTGAGCGTGAA
>CALEYY010000116.1 GCA_937928295.1 uncultured Moraxellaceae bacterium | reverse complement strand
GTGGCGACAGCACGCGCGCGGAGCTGGCCGCTGCCGGGGCCGCCGAGGCGCTTTATCGCCATGCCGATGTGACTTGCGAGGCCGACTTGCAGGCCATTGCCGATGAGCTGAGCCGCGTCTGGGGCGGGCTGGATGTGCTGGTCAACAATGCCGGCGTGGCGCAGGCCGGAGCCATCGAAGATGTGACGCTGGCCGACTGGGAATGGATTGTGAACATCAACCTGTTTGGCGTGGTGCGCGGCTGCAAGGTGTTCACACCGATCTTCAAGCACCAAGGCAGCGGCCATATCGTCAACATCGCGTCCATGGCCGGCCTGCTCGATGTGCCGCGCATGGCGTCGTACAACGTGTCGAAGGCGGCGGTGGTGGCACTCACCGGCACGCTGGAGCAGGAGCTGATGGAGTTCGGCATCGGCGTCAGCGTGGTTTGCCCGTCGTTCTTCCAGACCAATCTCGGCGAGACCATGCGCGCGACCGATCCGGGCCTGATCAAGATGATGAGCAAGCTGCTCGCCAGCGGCAAGCTCACGGCCGATCAGGTGGCGGATGCCATCGTGGACGGCGTGGCGAAAAAGCAGGTGCATATCCTGCCGCATGTGGCCGGCGAACGTCTGTGGCGTGCCAAGCGCTATCTGCCGCATGCACTTTACAGCCGCATGTTCCAGAAGAGCGTGCAGCGCATGAAACCGCGTAGCGCGAGGTAAGCAGCCATGGCACTGATCGATGTGGGCGGCAGCGTTCGCCACGGGGAAGAGTTGGAGGTCGGCAAGGTCGATGCCTGGTTGCGCGCACTGCTGCCGCAACTGTCGCCGGGCCTGCCGGAAGTCACGCAATACAGCGGTGGTGCGTCGAACTGGACCTATCGCCTGAAGTACGCCAGCCACGATCTGATTTTGCGGCGTCCGCCGGCAGGCACGAAAGCCAAATCGGCGCACGACATGGTGCGCGAGTACACCGTGCAGGATGCCCTGAAGCCGGTGTATCCGGCAGTGGCCGACATGATCGGGCTGTGCACCGACCCGTCGGTGATCGGCTGCGACTTCTATGTGATGCGTCGCCTCGAAGGCATCATTCCGCGGGCGAATCTGCCGAAAGAGCTGACGCTGGATGAGGCACAGGTACGCCAGCTCTGCACCAACACGCTGGATCAGCTGATTGCGCTGCACCAGGTCGATGTGCGCGCGGCTGGCCTGGAGCGACTGGGCAAGGGTAGCGGCTTCTGCAAACGCCAAGTCGATGGCTGGAGCGATCGCTACGAGAAAGCGCAGACCTGGAATGTGCCGCGCTACACCGACATTCGCGCCTGGCTGAAGCAGCATACGCCGGAAGACTCGGCGACCTGCGTGGTGCACAACGACTGGCGCTTCGACAATGTGGTGCTGGATGCCAACGAGCCATCGCGCGTGATCGGCGTGCTGGACTGGGAGATGGCCACGCTCGGCGACCCGCTGATGGAGCTGGGCAATGTGCTGGCGTACTGGATCCAGGCCGACGACAACGGCATCCTGCGCAAAACACGGCGCCAGCCTACGCACCTGAAGGGCATGCTCACGCGCAAGGAAGTGGTGGCCTACTACCAGCAGAAAACCGGCGTGACGATTCATCACTGGGCGTTCTACGAGGTCTTCGGACTGTTCCGCGTGGCCGCGATTCTGCAGCAGATCTACTTCCGCTATCACCACAAGCAGACTGACAACCCGGCGTTCAAGAATTTCTGGATCATCAACTGGGCGATCTGGCGGCGTTGCCGTCAGTTGATTGCGGCCGACAAGCATTCTTCTAAAAAAGGAGGTCGTTGAGCATGGCGTCCATCACTTTGATTCGTCATGGCCAGGCCTCGTTCGGCAAGGCCGACTATGACCAGCTTTCCGAGCTGGGCTACGAGCAGGCGCGCCACCTCGGCACGGTGCTGCGCGAGCGCGAGGAGCCGGTCGATACCGTCTTCATCGGCGCCATGAAGCGGCATCGGCAGACCGCCGAAGCCTGCCTGGAAACCGCGGGGCTGTCCGCCTTGCCGCTGACCGTGCTGCCGGGCTTCAACGAGTTCAATCACGAGCAGGTCATCGAGCGCTACGAGCCGCGCTACCGCGATCGCGACTGGCTGGTGGCGGAGATGGCCAAGCACGCCAACCCCGGCGAGCTGTTCGGCCAGATGTTCCGGCAGGCCATCGCGCGCTGGGTCGGCGGCGCTCACGACAGCGACTACGATGAGTCCTGGAAGCATTTCCAGCAGCGCTCGCGTGCCGCGCTCGATGAGGCACTGAGCAATCTGCCATCACGCGGCCGGGCACTGGTGTTCACCTCCGGCGGCTGCATCTCCGTGATCAGCCAGGGCCTGCTCGGCCTCAGCGACGACGCCACTTTCCGCGTCAATCTCACACTCGCCAATGCCGGCCTGAGTCGCATCAGCCAGGGCAGCACGCATCGCAACCTGATCAGCCTCAATGAGCACAGTCATTTCAGCGGACGCCATCGCGACCTGCTGAGCTATCGCTGAAATGCGCGCTGAAAAAGCCAGCTAAGGAAATAACGCCGTCATGAAACGCAAAACAATCCTAATCACCGGTGCCAGCTCCGGCATCGGCGCCGGCATGGCGCGCGAATTCGCCTCACGCGGCCACGATCTGGCGCTCTGCGCACGGCGCACCGAGAGGCTGGAAACACTGCGCCAGGAACTGGAAAGCGCGCACGGCGTTCGCGTTTCGGTACGCGCGCTGGATGTCACCGATTACGCGCAGGTGTTCGAGGTCTTTGAGGCCTTTGCCGCCGAGTTCGGCACGCTCGATCGCGTCATCGTCAATGCCGGGGTCGGCAACGGCCGACGCATCGGCAAGGGCCACTTCGAGATCAACCGGCAGACCGCCGAAACCAACTTCATCGCCGCCCTCGCCCAGTGCGAAGCCGCCGTCGGCATCTTTCGTCGGCAGAATGCCGGGCATCTGGTCACGGTGTCGTCGATGAGTGCGAAGCGCGGGCTGCCCAAGCATCTGACCACCTATGCTGCGTCCAAGGCCGGGCTGGCGCTGCTCAGCGAAGGTATCCGCGCCGAACTGATGAACACGCCAATCAAGGTCACCACCCTGTTTCCGGGCTATATTCGCACCGAGCTCAACGAAGGCGCCGGCAAGCTGCCGTTCGAGGTCAGCGCCGAGGTTGGCGCACGCGCGTTGGTCAACGCCATTGATCGGGAACCGTCTACTGCCTGTGTGCCATCACAGCCATGGACGATCATCGGCTTTCTGATGCAGCATCTGCCACTGCGCTGGGTCGCAAAACTGGGAGGATGAGAATGAAGACACGCTATTGGGCTGGTGCCGCCATTTCGGTGGTCGCCGTGTATCTCCTGATTGCACCCACGGCGATTGATCCGGTGAGCTGGACTCCCCCCGTTGCGCCATCACTGGTCGAAGGCGAGTTCAAGGAAAATTCGCGCTTGGCCGCGATCGAACGCTTCGGCAAAGGTCTGGAACTGCATGGCCCCGAAGCTGTCATCGCCGACTCGCAGCAACGCATCCTGACCGGCTTGCAGGACGGTCGCATCGTGCGCCTGAGTGCCGATGGCAAAAGCCTAGAAACGCTGGTCAACACCGGTGGCCGGCCGCTCGGTCTGGCCTGGCACCCGGATGGCCGCCTGATCATAGCCGATGGCATCAAGGGCCTGCTCGCGCTCAATGTGCATAACGGCGAACTGCAAGTACTGACCACCGAATCCGATGGCGTGCCTTTCGGTTTCGCCGATGATGTTGATGTCTCCGCCGACGGCCAGTATGCCTACTTCAGCGATGCCTCCATCCGCTGGCATTACGGCGAAGACAGCGAGGCCGTCATGGAGCATCGAGGCGATGGTCGCCTGCTGGTCTACGACTTCCACAATGGCGAAACCAAGGCGCTGCTAGCCGGCCTGGAGTTTGCCAACGGCGTGGCACTGGGCCCGAACGAAGACTATGTACTGGTCACCGAGACCGGTGCCTACCGCATCAGTCGGCTCTGGCTGAAAGGCGACAAGGCCGGCCGCCAAGACACCTTCCGCGACAACCTGCCGGGCCTGCCCGACAACATCAGCTTCAATGGCCAAGATCGCTTCTGGCTAGCCATCTTCACCCCGCGTAATGTCTTTCTCGATGTCTTTGCAGACAAACCATTCATGCGCAAAGTGCTGATACGCGCACTTCAGTTTGTGCCCAAGATTGTTGAGCATCGCGCCATGGCGCTAGGTCTCGATATCAATGGCCGTGTCGTAGCCAATCTCCAAGACAGTAGCTCGGGCAACTACTCACCCATTACCAGTGTTCGCGAAGTAGGAGATCACCTGTACTTTGGCTCACTCACCGAGAATAGCCTGGCGAAGCTAGCGCTAAAGCCTTGATTTTGGATTGAGATCAGCACCTTGAAGGCCTCGAAAGAGGCCTTTTTTATGCGTGCGCACTTCCTCTGAAAGTTATCCCCAATTCCTGTGGATAACTTCGTGGACAAGTAATTGGATAAGCGGCTGATTCCGCTGGGCAAGCGGCTTTCGACCGTTCGCTGAATTTTTACCCAATTAATTTTATATATACAAATCAGTAACTTATGCTTAGTGCTCGGTTTTTGGGCAGGCCGGCAAAGTATTCGCTCAAAATGCACACGATTGTTTTCACCATGTGCACAAAAAGCGGGCGGACAGCGCTTGACAGGCTAAGGAAGCCAGCAAAAAGGGAGGCGCTCCCTTCAAATCCGGGTTATATGCCCTAACCTACAGACCTTCCAACCAAGCAATCTGCCGTGGCAAGCATTGGCCCTGCAGATCGTAATAAGAGACCGCCTTCGCTCGAGCCGAACGCCCCAGTGCCTCCCGTAAGTTTGAATCTGTAAGCACCCGACTCAATGCGGTCAGCCATCCATCATGGTTAAAAAAGTCCACCAGCAAGCCGTTGCTTTCAGACTCAATCACCTCCTTCAGCGGGGGCGTTGCGCTCGCGACGATAGCGCAGCCACAGCTCATGGCCTCCAGCAAACTCCAGGACAAGACAAAGGGATATGTCAAATAAACATGAGCTGTCGATATTTGAAGCACTTTCTTGAACATGTCGTAAGGCAGCTGACCCAGAAAATGCACCCGATCAACATCCACCTGTTCGGCTACTTCTTGCCAAAAGTGCTGCTTCCAAGTCGTTCCTGCCGGCGGTGGCGCACCATAACTCACACCATCCCCACCCACGATCAAGACATGCGCTTGAGGGTGTTGCCGTAACAACTCAGGCAATAGCCGGATGAAGCGATGGTAGCCACGATAGGGTTCCAAATGACGACTAACAAAAGTAATAACCGTATCTGAGCGAGTCAGGACACGCCCTGACGGCAATACCCACTGTATGTCAGGATCTGGGCAAAGACGGGTGGTATCAATCCCCTCATGAATCACTGTGATTCTGGAGCGAATAGCCGCTGGGAATGTGCTCGCTTGCCACTCCGTTGGCGAAATGGCTGCATCTGCTTTCGCAAACTGAAGCTCATGATTCAAGTTTTTCAATTCCAGACGACAAGCCTCATTCACGCTCGCCAGAGGCTCGAACTCAGGGTCAAACTGCGTATCGGCACCCTCGCCATAAAAAAACTCCGCATACAGTGCCAAGCGACTCATTGGCCAAACTCGCTTCAAAAACAGGCTTTCTCCCCAGCCTGGATGCGCCAGGATGACATCGGGCACAAAGCCTTGCTCAGCCAAGCGCTGCGCTGCCTGCATGGCGGCCTCGGCACGAATGACCTTGGTTTCAAAATCAATCAGCCAAGGGTGAATGCCAGGCGTCGAATTACGCTGAACGGGATATGAGATCAGCTCTACCCCTTGCCAAGGAGATGTCACATTTTTACGAAGGCATAATGCCTTAACCACATGGCCACGAGCAGCCATGGCTGGTGCCAGAAACTTGAATTGGCCCGGAAAGTTCTGATGCACAAAAAGAATGTTCATGTCTTCCCTTCTTGAGACCTGGCTCAATCCGCCATCAAAAAAAAGCCCCTGCACCTTACGGTGCAGGGGCTTTAATTTTACCTGGCAATTACTTGGTCAGTACTGCCTTGAATTCGCCCTGGGCAACGCCCACCGTGCGGCGATTCTTGGAGCGACCTTCTGCCGTAGCGTTATCAGCCACGGGTTGAGTCAAACCGTAGCCTTTGGCAGTCACGCGTTCAGCGGCAATACCAAACTTCTTGACCAGCAAGTCTGCTACTGCTTGTGCGCGCGCATTACTGAGCTTTTCATTGTGCTTGGCAGAGCCCACCGAGTCAGTATGACCCTGAATTTCAACCGTTGCCGTTGGGAAGTCTTGCAACAGTTTTGCTACCGCTTCCACTTCACTCAGATACTTGGATTTGACAACCGCTTTATTGGTATCAAACAACACACGCAACTCACGCGTGATGGTTTCTGTCTTTATGCGTGGGCAACCATTGGCATCAACCACGACATTCGTTGGCGTATTCGGGCAACGATCCATCGGATTAAATACGCCATCTTGGTCATCGTCAGCAGGGGGCAACGCAACCGGAGCCACCGCCACGGGGGCTACCACAGCCTTGGCCGGCAAGAACGCATACAGAACGCCCAAGGATGCAACGCCATCTGTACGCGAATCTTGCAGGTCATGCACGCCACGAAGCTCACCACGAAGCGAAAAGCGGCGCGTCAGCTGATAAAAAGCCCCTACAGCAGCATTAGCTGCCGTATGTTCTTCAACACCAGCCGCCGTACCACGAACCAAACCGGCACCAATCAAGCCATAAGGCTGGAGTTTTTGTGTCGGATTGAAACGATAGTAGGCATCCAGAGTGGCTGCTTCATAGCGAAGATCTGCATTAACTCCATCGATCGGCGGATTCGACTGCGCATAGCGAAGCTCAGTACCCACATTCGCATTTACACGATAACCCAAGGCAAAAGAGCCTTCTGTATGATCCGAGACACCAGTGTCCGAATCGAACACCTGGTAACCCACCATCGGGCTGATAGTGACCTCGGCATGAGCTGCGAATGCCGAGGCTACCAAGATCGATGCTGCGAGAAGCTTTATTTTTTTCATTTACTTTCTCCGGATATTTTTCTTTTAGACGAGAAGCTGAGCCGTCGTCAGGTCGGGGGTGTACGCCACATTCAGTAGTGTCAGTGTGAGATCAGTAGCACCCAGTTCGACTGTAACAAGTGTTGCGCCCGAACCATTGTCCGTAAGTGACACGCTGCTAGCGCCAAATGCTGTGAAATCAAGCTTGTCAGTACCCACCGTAAAGTCAGTAATGATATCTCCGCTATCACCAACAGACAGGTACTTGAAAACATCAATACCCGAGCCGCCAGTCAGGGTATCTGCACCCAGACCACCGATAATGGTGTCGTCGCCAGAGCCGGCAAAGATCTGATCCAAGCCATCGCCACCATCGAGCAGATCATTAACAGCGCCGCCAATCAGTGTGTCATCGCCCAAACCACCCGCCACGGTGTTCTGGCCTGCTCCACCACTCAGATAATCGTTACCGTCACCGCCCGAGAGGGAGTCGTTACCATCACCACCAAAAAGCTTGTCAGCGCCATCGCCACCCATCAAGGTGTCATTGCCAGCACCACCTGCAATGGTGTCATCGCCAGTACCGCCAGAGGCACTGTCATCGCCAGTGTTACCGTAGATCAAGTCGTTACCGCCTTGACCATAAATGGTGTCATTACCCGTACCACCGTAAATGGAGTCATTGCCATCTGTAACGCGCTCCGTTGGAGTCGCGCCATCTGCCGTTTCACCATCACCAAAAATCAGGTTTGCAT
>CALEYY010000115.1 GCA_937928295.1 uncultured Moraxellaceae bacterium | reverse complement strand
TCAAGAACGACGACGACAACGACCCCAAGCGCTCCGCCGCCGAAATCGTGTTCACCGAGCTTCATGCCGGCGGAAAGTTCGACCAGAACTCCTACAAGGTGTCGGGCGGCCTGCACGGCGTCGGCGTCTCGGTGGTGAATGCGCTTTCGGAGACGCTCGATCTCAAGATTTATCGCAATGGCAAGCAGCACGAGATGCGCTTCCGCCTGGGCGAGCCCGAAGCGCCGCTGAAGATCACGGGCGAAGCGCCGAAGAAAGCCGATGGCTCATATGCAACCGGCACGACCGTTCGCTTCCTCCCATCGCCCGCAACCTTCACGATGGTGATGGGGCCGCTGAGTGCATCTACGCCAATCAAGCCCGACAGCATCTTGTACAGGGAAGTCAACGACAAGGCTACGAGCTGGCCGGTTTTATCCACCGCCTGCACCAATGCTGCCACTGGAGCCAAGGCACGCTCACGCTGATAGGCAGCCGGGATATGAAAAGGAGCATCAACCACGCCAACGCCAAGGCGACCCACCGGTTGACCGCTGAACTCACGGCTCAGATCCGGCGTTACCGTCAGCGTCAACGGCTGACCTTCGCGCACCAGAAACCATGTCATGGCATGGTCTGGATGCTGCTGAATCTGCTCAACTACTTGCTGCCAGTCAGTAATGACCTCGTCATTGATCTGAGTGATGCGATCATTGACGGCAAGTCCGGCTTTATCTGCCGGGCTGTCGCTTTCAACACTGCCGATAACCGCCGGCATGGCGGGCATCCAAGGCACAAACCCCAAGGCACGAAATGGATCTTGACTGCTTTCAGACAGGTAATGCCGTAATGGTAGCTGGCGTACTTGCGGTTGCGATGCACCTGCAGGCAACACCTCTACGGCCAGCACACCGCTGTCACCGATATACTCGACCAGTGCGTAATTCGCTGACTCCCAATCAGTGACCACGCGCGTATTGATCTTGAGCAGCTCGTCGCCCACTTGCAGTCCCGCCATAGCAGCTGGCGAGTCTGGCAGAATACGCCCGACGACCGGCCGCAAGCTCTGCCCTGGCTGCAAGAACAAGATCCAGTATAGAAATACCGCAAAGAGCAAATTGATAAGGGGGCCAGCGGCCACAATGGCCATGCGCTTGCTCACCGACTGGCGATTAAATGCCTGTAGACGCAGCGCTTCCGGCACTTCCGCTTCGCGCTCATCGAGCATGCGCACATAGCCGCCCAAGGGAACCACAGCCAGACGATACTCCGTGCCATCGCGCGCAACTCGACGCCACAAGGCCGGCCCGAAGCCAATCGAAAATGTCAGTACTTTGACGCCACAGCGACGAGCCACCCAAAAGTGCCCAAACTCATGGATCGCAATGAGCGGTCCTAGGACCACCACACCGGCAAGCAGGATGTAGAGAAACTGCATGTCAGCGCTCTCCCGGTTGAGACATGTGCTGCGTA
>CALEYY010000114.1 GCA_937928295.1 uncultured Moraxellaceae bacterium | reverse complement strand
CGTAACGCCACCCACAACCTGCGTTCCGTATTCTATCATTTGCGAAGCATGGAAAGTGCCTTCTGTTCCGGTAAAACCCTGAACAATAATTTTGGAGTTTTTATTAACTAATACCGACATCTTGTTTGATACCGATTCAGTGGTTGATGTGCTGTTCCAAGCTAAGCCGATGTCGCGCTCTGGTCACCGGGCGGCCTATCACGCCGTGACGGGTGGCTACATTCTGGGCGAGCTGGTTCGGCAAATTACCGGCATGGATGCGCGCCAGTATCTGCAGCAGCTGGTCACCACACCGCTGGGCATGAAGCACTTCAATTACGGCCTAGCCCCGGAATATCGCGGCACCGAGGCCGTCGGCTATGCCACCGGCCTGAAGCCGGTGCTAGCCGTGGACTGGTTCCTGCAACACGCGCTGGGCGGCGATCTCGATACCGTCGTCAATCTCAGCAACGACCCGCGCTTCATGGACATCATCTGCCCGGCCGGCAACATCTTTGCCACCGCCGATGAAGCCTGCCGCTTCTTCGAGATGCTGATGCGTGGCGGCGAGCTCGACGGCGTTCGCATTTTCGATCCGCTGACCATCAAACGCGCCACGCTGGAAGCCGGCAAACCGCAGTTCGACGGCACCTTGCTGGCCCCGCTGCGCTACAGCCACGGCATGATGCTGGGCGCCAATCCGGTCGGCCTCTATGGCCCGATGACCGGAAAAGCCTTCGGCCACCTCGGTTTCTCCAACATTTTCTGCTGGGCCGACCCCGAGCGCGATATTTCGGTGTCGATGCTGACTTCGGGCAAGCCCGTGATCGGCACGCATCTGCCGGCGCTGGCGATGTTGCTGACCACCATCTCCATGCAGGCGAAACGACACTGACATGCAATGGTCATACGCCGGATGCAGGATGGCCTGAGAGTGAATTACCAGTCATCGGTGAATTTACTCCGGCCATCGAGTTCCGCTATAATCAACTCCGTGAACACTCATTCACTCAAACGAGAGTATCTATGACCGACGCAACCGCAAAGCCTCCCATCAATTGGCCTGGCGCGATTGTTTTGTTGTCCACCCCACTTATCGCGATGATTCTGTTGCCGTGGTATGCGCTATCTCACGAATTCTCCACGGCGGCCTGGGTCAGCTTTGTGCTGCTCGCCGGCGCCAACGGCATGGCCATTACCGGTGGCTATCACCGCCTCTGGGCGCATCGCACCTATGAAGCGCATTGGACTATCCGTCTGATCTACATGATCTTCGGCACCATGGCGATCCAGAACAGCATCTTGGTCTGGGCCTCGGGCCACCGCACGCATCACCGCCATATTGATGATGTTGACCACGATCCCTACTCCGCCAAGCGCGGTTTCTGGTTCTCGCACATCGGTTGGATGCTGCGTCAGTACGAGTCGGGTCGCGATGACTTCCGCAATGCGCCCGATCTGCTCAACGACAAGATCGTCATGTTCCAGCACAACCATTATCTGAAGCTGGTGCTGCTGACAAACATCGGTATTCCGGCCCTGATCGGCTACCTGACCGGCGACCTGTGGGGTGTACTGCTGCTGGGCGGTCTGCTACGACTGGTCTGGAGCCATCACACCACCTTCTTCATCAACTCGCTGGCGCACATGTGGGGCACGCGTCCGTACACCGATGAAAACACCGCGCGCGACAACCCCGTGCTGGCCTTGCTGACCTACGGCGAGGGCTATCACAACTACCACCACATTTTTCAGTACGACTACCGCAACGGCATCCAGTGGTATCAGTTCGATCCCACCAAGTGGATGATCTTTGCCCTGTCGTGGATCGGCCTGACGCGCAACCTCAAACGCTGCCCGCAGTTCGCCATTGAAAAAGCTAAGCTCACCATGCAGTTTAAGTATGCCGAGCAAAAGCTGTCGCTGCAGGCCAGCGGTCATGCTCAGCTGGAAGCTTGGAAAGCCAAGCTGGCGCAGGAATACGAGCACTTCAATGTGGTGCTCAATGACTGGAGCACGCTGCGCGAAACCTGGTTTGCCGAGAAGAAGCAGGAACTACTGCAGAAGTGGGAGGAAGCCAGCTTCCGTACCCGTTTCCAGGAAATTGAATATCGCCTGAAAATGCAGCGTAAGCGTCTGCGCCTGCTCACCGCACAGGTGCCTAGCGCAGCGTGATCGCGTTCGATAATCGCTTCATTCAGTTGCCGGCCGCCTTCTGGCGCCGGCAACTGCCCACCCCGCTGCGCAATCCTCGTCTGTTCGCTGTAAACACCCCACTGCTGCATGAGCTAAACATTGATTCGGCGTGGATGCACTCGGCCGATGCCCTCGCCGGCTTGTCGGGCCATGCCGTCTGGCCCGGTGCCGACCCTGTTGCCATGAAGTATGCCGGCCATCAGTTCGGTGGCTGGAACCCTGACTTGGGCGATGGTCGCGGTGTGTTGCTGGGTGAGATCATTGACCGTCACGGTCGTCGGCAAGACTTGCATCTGAAAGGCAGCGGACCGACGCCGTTCTCGCGCATGGGCGATGGCCGCGCCGTGCTGCGCTCCAGCATCCGCGAATATCTGGCCGGCGAGGCGCTGCATGCGCTGGGCGTGCCGACCACACGCGCACTGGCGCTGGTCAGCTCGGACGAGCCCGTGCAGCGCGAACGGCGCGAAACCGGGGCGACGCTGTTGCGTATTGCCGACTCCCATATTCGCTTCGGTCACTTCGAGTGGCTCTGCCACAGCCAGCAGCATGATCTGCTGCCGGTGCTGGCCGAGCATGTGATTGCGCGTCATTACCCGGATTGCGCGCACGCTGAAAAGCCTCATGCAGTCTTGTTCGGGCAGATTGTGCAACGCACAGCACGGCTCATGGCCGACTGGCAGGCCGTCGGCTTTGCTCATGGCGTGATGAACACCGACAACTTCTCCATCAGCGGGCAGACGCTGGACTTCGGCCCCTACGCTTTCATGGAATGCTACGATCCGTCCCTGATCTGCAACCACTCCGACCACAATGGCCGCTATGCCTGGTATTTGCAGCCATCGGTGGGGTTCTGGAATCTCAATGCCTTGGCGCAGGCGTTCACGCCACTGGTGAGTGTGGCCGACTTGCGTGCTGCGCTAGAGACCTATGAGCCGACGCTGACGGCGCATTACGATACGCGCATGCGGCATCGCCTGGGCCTGCAGCAGGCCGAGGCCGACGACAAATTGCTGGTGCAGAGCTGGCTGGATCTTTTGCGGGCGGCAGGTGTCGATTACCCCATTCGCAGTCGTGGTTTGGGCCAGCGCAGCATTGTCGAGCAGCTGAATACGATCGATGCCGACTGGGGCATCCACGCTGAAGCGGCCCGTGCGTGGCTGCTGCGCTATGAGACGCGTGTGCTGCGCGAGGCGACGGATGAGTCGGTGCGTCAGGCGTGTATTCTGGCTGCGGTGCCGGCCTATGTGCTGCGCAACTATCTGGCGGAAATCGCGATCAAGGCGGCTGAAGCAGGCAATGCAGAACCGCTGGAAACCCTGTTGACGGTGCTGCAAGCGCCGTTTGTGGAGCGCTCGGAATGGGCGGGCTATGCCGGTGAAGCGCCGGCATGGGGACGCTGCCTGAGCATCAGCTGTTCGAGCTGATGCTCAGATTTGCAGTAGCCTGAATCCGCTCAGGTCGCCCGCAACATGCCGTGGAAGTATGCGGCAAAATCCCGAGTCTCTTTCTCACGCAAGGCCGGAATCAAGCGATTGATGGCCACTTGCGAGCCCTTGCTGATGGCGCTGTGGCCAACATTGAACAAGTTGCGCGCGATGAAGCCGAGCTTGAGCGCCTTCGCCGAGTCTTCGTAGAAGGCCGCGATAGACAGCGTCGAGAAGCGCAGCATGGTTTCGTTCAACGCTGCCTTGTCGATCTGGCCGGCGGCATTGGCCGACCAGACGGCATCAAAGCGGGCAAAGTCGGCATCGCTCAGGTCGAAGCTGATGTAGTCGCGCTCATCGCCTTCGGCTTCTTTAAGGATGGTACGGCGAGTAGCCACATAGGCGGCCACCGGTTGCAGCTCCTTGTTGTCG
>CALEYY010000113.1 GCA_937928295.1 uncultured Moraxellaceae bacterium | reverse complement strand
CCGGCACCACCGGCTCGGGCAAGTCGGTGGGCGTCAACGCCATGATCCTGTCGATGCTGTTCAAGGCCACGCCGGCCGAGCTGCGCCTGATCATGATCGACCCGAAGATGCTGGAGTTGTCCGTCTACGACAAGATTCCGCATCTGCTGACGCCGGTCGTGACCGACATGAAGGATGCCGCCAACGCGCTGCGCTGGTGTGTGGCCGAGATGGAGCGGCGCTACAAGCTGATGTCCAAGCTCGGCGTGCGCAACCTCGACGGTTATAACAAGAAGGTGGCCGATGCCATCGCCGCCGGCGAGCCGATCAAGGACCCGCTATGGCGACCGGGCGAAAATGTCTTCGAGGAAGAGGCGTCCGAGCTGGGCAAGCTGCCGTTTGTGGTGGTCATCATCGACGAATTCGCCGACATGATCATGATCGTGGGCAAGAAGGTCGAGGAGCTGATCGCCCGTATCGCGCAGAAGGCGCGTGCGGCTGGCATTCACTTGATTCTGGCCACGCAGCGCCCGTCGGTGGATGTGATCACCGGTCTGATCAAGGCTAATGTGCCCACGCGCATCGCCTTCCAGGTGTCGTCGCGCATCGACTGGCGCACCATCCTCGATCAGGGCGGCGCGGAAATGCTGCTCGGCCATGGCGACATGCTGTTCCTGCCGCCGGGCACCAGCCTGACCGAGCGTGTTCACGGTGCCTTTGTCAGCGACGACGAGGTCCACCGCGTTTGTGGTGATTGGCGCGCTCGTGGGCAGCCGGATTACATTGACGAGATTCTCGAAGGCAGCCTGGAAGTCACTGATGGTGGCGGCAAAGGCAGCTTCGGCGGTTTCGATGATGTGGGCGGCGACCCCGAGCAGGATGCGCTCTACGACGAAGCGGTGGCTTTTGTGCTGGAAACACGACGACCGTCGATTTCCTTTGTGCAACGCAAGTTCAAGATCGGCTACAACCGGGCTGCGCGCTTGGTGGAAGCGATGGAGAACGCCGGTGTGGTGTCGGCCATGCAGACCAACGGCCAGCGCGAAGTCGTGGTACCCCGACGCGAGTGACGCGTCATTTAGAGATCACGACATGTTAAAGGTACGCAAATTAAAGATACGCCAGTTTTTACCGGCACTGAGCTTGAGCTTGCTGCTCGCCCCGGCCCTGTCGATGGCTCTGCCGTTGACGAATGCCAGCAATGATCTAGCCGCCAAGCTGAAGGCGATCCAAAGTCTGGATGCCGATTTCACGCAGACAACGCAAGCCACCAAGGGCAAGCCTGAAAGCGTGGTACTGGGGCATCTTCAGGCGCAAAAGCCAGGACTTTTTCGCTGGGAAGTTCGCCAGCCCTATGTGCAGCTGCTGGTCTCCAATGGCCGCGAGCTGAAGATTTTTGACCCGGATTTGCTGCAGATGACCATCCGCCCGGTCAGTCAGGAGTTGAGCCAGACGCCAGCGCTGCTATTTACCGGCAATGCCTCGGCGTTGCAGCAACAGTTTCGCATCAGCCAGAAAGTGAATGGGGCGAGTGTCATCTATACGCTCACGCCCAAGGCCAAAGACTCTGTTTTCGCCGACCTCAGCCTGCAATTCAAAGGCAATGAGCCATTGTCCATGAGCTTGCGTGACAGCCTTGGCCAGCAAACGCGCATCGAGTTTTTTCGCGTCAAACGCAATGCCGCGCTGCCAGCAGCGGCCTTCAAGTTCACTCCGCCACCCGGCACCGACATCATTCGTGAATGACGCCATGAGCTCGAGCCCGGCCTATCAACCGCTGGCTGCACGGTTGCGCCCGCAAAGTCTGGCTGAATATGTCGGGCAGACGCATGTGCTGGCGCGGGGCCGTCCTCTGCGCGAGGCGCTGGAGAGCGGTCAGCTGCACTCGATGATCCTCTGGGGCCCGCCGGGTGTGGGCAAAACCACGCTGGCGCGCTTGATGAGCAGTGCCTGCGATGCTCGCTTTCTCGCGGTGTCGGCGGTGTTGTCCGGCGTCAAAGAGATCCGCGCGGCGATTGAGGAGGCGCAGTTCTATCGCCAGAGCGGTCAGCGCACCGTGCTCTTTGTGGATGAGGTGCATCGCTTCAACAAGTCGCAGCAGGATGCTTTTCTGCCTTATGTCGAGGACGGCACGCTGATCTTCATCGGTGCCACCACCGAGAATCCGTCGTTCGAGCTGAACAAGGCGCTGCTGTCACGGGCGCGGGTTTATGTGCTGCGATCACTGTCGCTGGAGGAGCTTCAGCAGCTGCTGCAACAGGCTTGCCTCGACCCACGCGGCTTGGGCGAGAGGGCCGTCCGTTTCACCGAGGTCGAGCTGCAGGCGCTGGCGCATGCCGCCGATGGCGATGCCCGGCGCGCGCTGAACCTGCTCGAAATCGCCGCTGATCTGGCTGAGGCCGAAGGCGGGCAGCTCAATGAAGCGAGTCTGGGCGAAGTGCTGCAAGGCTCGCTGCGACGCTTCGACAAAAGCGGCGACGACTTCTACGACCAGATATCCGCGCTGCACAAATCGGTACGCGGCTCCGACCCGGATGCCGCGCTGTACTGGCTGAGCCGCATGCTGGATGGCGGCGCCGACCCTTACTACCTAGCCCGTCGCATCATTCGCATGGCCTGGGAAGACATCGGGCTGGCCGACCCTCGCGCCATGCAGATCGCCAATGATGCCGCGCAGACCTACGAACGGCTGGGCAAGCCCGAGGGCGAGTTGGCGCTGGGGCAGGCGGTGATTTATCTCGCCGTGGCGGCCAAGAGCAACGCTGGCTACAACGCCTACAACACGGCCCGCGCCTTTGTACAGCAAGACAGCAGTCGCGAAGTGCCCATGCACCTGCGCAACGCCCCAAGCAAGCTCATGAAGGAGCTGGGGCACGGTCATGCCTATCGCTATGCCCATGACGAGCCGCATGCTTATGCGGCCGGCGAATCGTATCTACCCGAGGGCATGGCCGAGCCGCGTTGGTACCAGCCCGTGCCGCGCGGGCTGGAGATCAAGATTGGTGACAAGCTGACTTTCTTGCGCCAGCTGGATGAGGCGGCGGGGAAGCAGAAAGGGAGTTAAGCCGTGACTCTGGATCTCGCGTTGTGCAGCTTTTTATAGCTGTCGATGAGACGCAGGTGTCTGTCGAGACCTTCCAGTTTCATGCTCGTCGGTGTTAAGCCGAAGAAGCGCACGCTGCCGTTTACCGACCCCATTGCTGCGTCCATGCGCTCGTTGCCAAACATGCGACGGAAATTGGCCTCGTAATCCTCCAGCGCCAGATCGTCGTCCAGTTGCACTTCCAGCACCAGATTCACGGCCTGGTAAAACAATCCGCGCTCGACGGTGTTGTCGTTGAACTGCTGAAAAGCTTCCACCAGCTCTTTCGCTTCTTCAAACCTCTGCAAGGCGAGATAAATCAGCAGTTTCAATTCCAGAATAGTCAGCTGCCCCCAGACGGTATTGTCGTCAAACTCGATGCCGATCAGGGTGGTGATGTCGGTGTAATCGTCCAACTCACTGTCTTCCAAGCGCTTGACCAATGCTTTCAGCGCCTTGTTGCTCAAGCTGTGCAAATTCAGAATATCGGCGCGGAAAAGCAGCGATTTATTGGTGTTATCCCAGACCAGATCTTCCACCGGATAAATTTCTGAATAGCCCGGCACCAGAATACGGCAGGCTTTTGCGCCGATATGCTCGTACACGGCCATATACACTTGCTTGCCCATGCCTTCGAGAATGCCGAATAATGTCGCGGCTTCCTCGGCATTCGAACTGGCACCCTGGCCGGAGAAATCCCACTCCACAAAGGCGAAATCTGCCTTGGCACTGAAGAAGCGCCACGACACCACACCGCTGGAATCAATGAAGTGCTCCACGAAATTGTTCGGCTCCGTCACCGCCTCACTTCGGAAAGTCGGCTGGGGCAGGTCGTTCAAACCTTCAAAGCTGCGGCCTTGCAGCAACTCCGTCAGGCTGCGTTCCAGCGCCACCTCGAAGCTGGGGGGCGCGCCGAACGAGG
>CALEYY010000112.1 GCA_937928295.1 uncultured Moraxellaceae bacterium | reverse complement strand
AATCGAAGTTGAAAAGGCCGACCAGATTCTCTTTGTCTGGGATTGCAGCAACGCGGAAAATTCGCCCGAAGCGCAATTGCAGCAGTTTTTCGCCCCCATTCCCCAGCGTCTGACGCTGGTGGCCAACAAATGCGACAAATCTGCGTTAACGGCGGGCCTGACGCATCAAACAATCGCTGAGCAGAGAGTGCCTTGCCTTGTGTTGTCCGCGAGGGAAGGGTTGGGACTGTTTGAGCTGAAGCAGCATTTGAAGGCGTTGATGGGCTACGAAGCTGAAGGAACAGGTCAATTTTCAGCTAGACGCCGGCATGTTGATGCCTTACGGCGCGCTCAGCAGTATTTGGCACAGGCAGAAATAATGCTCACCGCAAATCATGCCGGTGAGTTGGCAGCAGAGGATTTGCGTCTTGCCCAGCAATGCTTGTCGGAAATCACCGGGACATTCAGTTCCGACGACCTCCTTGGTCGCATCTTCTCCTCGTTCTGCATCGGCAAGTAGCCGAAGACCCGCTCGTCGGAAATTAACCTGACTTTCGTGTCTATAAATTGACCATCTCGATAATTGGTACTATAGTACAAGTTGTGAGCTTGAAGCATCCGCATTAGACTTCAAAAAAAAGCTCAAGCAGGAGCAATAATGAACAAAAAGCAGCTTGGAATTGGCGCCCTTTTGACCGTGGTAGTACTCGGTGTATGGCAGGTAGCAACGCTGCCGCCCAAGCCGTTTGCGGTACCTCCGGTTCCCGAGACCATCCCCTTACCCAAAGTTCCCGAATTGACGGCCTATGACATGCCGTCAACGCAAGTGCCCGTAGGCTCCGAGCCTTATGCATCAACTTTCCGCAGTGTGTCCTTGGGCGATCTGGCCGAGCGCAAGCTGACCACGGGTGTTTATACCGGCACGCCTTACTGGAAGCAGCGTGAGCAATGGTTCAAGGATCATTTCTACGACACGCTCGCGGCTCGCAAGGTGTGGAAGGAAGGTACTTCGCCTGATACGCACAAGCGCGGCGACCCGGTGACCTGGACATCCGAGCCGATTCCTCAGTATGTGCCGCCACCGTGTTCGCAGGCGCAGCCCACGGGCTACGACGCCGAAGGCTGCCGCTATGTCGGTCAGCTGTTCAAGGATGTCGAAGCCAAAGACCCGGCCAAGGCGCTGGCGCTGCGTGAGCAGGTCCGCCGTGGCCGTGATGTCTGGTTCAAGGGCACTTTCGGCAACCAGGACGAGAACTATCTGCTGCAGTCCCGCGTGGTTGGCAAAGAGAACATGAACTACCCGTGGCTGGACACACGCACACGGCCTTATCGTTTCAGCAAATGGGGCCTGATCAACGACCCGGATTGCGTACAGGGTGATGCCTCGACCAACTGGTATGACAAGTGCCAGGACCCGCATTCTTCGGGCGTTCTCGGCTATCGTAAGTACTATGCTGATCCGATCAAGGATACGGCCGGCAAAGTCGTTTATGACCCGCGCACCGCTGCCTACGATCCGCTGGAAATCAAGCAGAACAAGCGTTTCATCATTGGTCATCCCTGCGTGCAGTGCCATGTCGGCTTCGACCCGACCAACACACCGAAAAATCCGAACCAGCCGACCTGGGCGAATTTGAGCGGCACCATCGGCAACCAGCATATTGTTCAGCCGGACGCCTTTTTCCAGGGCGCACCAGCCAATAGCCCGGCTCGTCAGGTGCTCAAGGGCGGCCGTCTCGGCACTATCGATACTTCGTTGGTGGCATCAGACTGGATGCACAATCCAGGCACGCAAAACAACATCATGGACTTCCATAACAAGCGTCTCTTCTCGCATGTCATGAAAGATCCTGTGACGGGCAAGGTCAGCACGGCCAACACCCGCCATGTATTGAAAGGTGCGGAAGACTCGGTGGGCGAGCATCTCGCGCTGATCCGTGTCTATGTCAACATTGGCATGTGTACGGAAGAGTGCTGGACGCCGAACTTCCCGTATCCGGGCCGTTTGATCGGTCGTGGCACCGAGCAAAGCCCGATGCGCATCATGCAGTGTGCGGCTGAGTGTGATCCTTGGAACTATGCCGATGCCAAGATGGACGATCTGACAGCATTCCTGATCACCGGCGGCCCGACTTACCTGATGGCCTCCAAGGATGCTAATGATGGCAAGGTCGGTAGCCAGTTTGTGGATACCAAGGTTGTGCCGCAGGGCCGTCAGGTCTTTGCTAAGGAATGTGCGTCCTGCCACAGCACGCTGATGGCACCGGCCAGCATCCGCAACGACAAGAATGCGCTGGGCAAGTTCTACGAAGGCCATATCTTCGGCAAGGAAGATTACTGGACGACGGAATACAGCGAAGCCGAGCGCAACGATCCGAAGTTCATCGCCCGTTTCCTGGCGAAGGATGAGCAGGGCCGTCTGCGTCCGAAGCAGTTTGTTGAAAAGGGCATCTTTGGCCAGGATTGGCTCGGCAACGATGAGCGCACCGCGTTCAACATTGTTGGCACCAATATGTGCCGTGCGCTGCACAACAACCACAACAAGGGCCATATCTGGGAAGAGTTTTCGTCCGAGACCTACAAGAACTCGCCTTCGCCGGGCTCCGTGCCGAATGTGCTGAATCGCATGATTCCGTTCATTGGCGGTATGAAGCTGGGTGAGAGCAAGGTTGAAGGCGGTCCTGGCTACATGCGCAACATCTCGCTGCTGTCGGTTTGGGCTACGGCGCCATTCATGCACAACAACGCGATTGGCGAAGTGACCTTCCTGCCGGATGGTTCGCCGGACTACACCTTGTCGGGCCGTATCAAGCAGTTTGAAATGTCTTTCGATGAGCTGATGACCTCGGACAATCCCAAGGACTCCGTGCATCGCCCGCAGAAGACGCTGCTGACCACGGAAGACATGCATGTCACCGCGCGTGAAGACATGCAGGGTTACCCGAAGATTCCGGTGCCGAAGGGTACGCCGGTGGCCAATGTGGCATCGCAGAATCCGCACAAGCCGCTGTTCATGGGCTGTGATGATCCGGTGGAAAACAAGGGTCACCAGTTCGGCGTGAGCTTGTCGAAAGAAGACAAGTACGCGCTGCGTGAATTCCTGAAGATGATGTAATTGGTGCTATCGAGAAAGGCCGCCTTCGGGCGGCTTTTGTCGTCAAAAAGAGCCGTAAAGAGCAGGCCGTGGAGAGCAGGATGCAGAATCGCAAGTCGCTGAAGATCGTGCTGGTTGCGATGCTGCTGATCGCTGGCCTGGTCTGGTGGCTGAAGCCGGGCAGCAGTCAGGCAAACATTACTGAACTGGCCAAGCCGGCCACAGCCACGATTGTCAGTGTCCATGATCGCAAGGTAGCCAGCAGCGACTTGCCGCCGGCCGGCACGCGCTCACTGTTCGATCATGTCATTGCTCAAAACGACGGCTTGCCGTATCCCTTCGAGAAACTGGTGACGCTGCTGAAGGATCAGCATCCGCAGGCTGAACTGCCGGTGTCGGTGATGATTCCGCATGGGCGGTCGCTGCTGAAAGCGCAAGCGGACGATGCTCATCCGCGCGTGTTGATTGCGGCGGATTTTCAGGCGCCGAACAAGGCCGGCGGGCTCGGCGTGGCCCCGCGCGGGCAGCTGTTCATGGGCTTTGTCGAGCAGGCATCCGAGATTGAAGTGCTGAGCTACAACGAGGCGGCAGGGCGCTTCGAGTTCCAGCTGGTGCAGAACTATTGCAAGGGCTGCGTCCCGCGGATTGTTTATGCTCGCCGTGCCATTTGCACCACCTGCCATCAGGGTGGCGGCCCGATTTTCCCGCAGCGCCCGTGGAATGAAACCAATGGTCAGCCGGAAACGGCAGCGGCCATCGCTCAGGCTCGTGGTACTGCGCCCTACATGGGTGTGGCGGTGCGCCAGCCGCTGTCGTCGCCTGAGCGTTTTGACCAGCTCACAGACATCGGCAATTTCTTCAATGTTACGCAAAAGCTCTGGCTCGATGGCTGCGGTCTGGACGGTGACGATTGCCGTCGTCTGATGCTGAAGCTGGCGCTGCGCTATGCCGACAGTCCCGGCAGCTTCGATGTCATGGCCCCGGCGGTGCAGACCTTGCAGCGCATGCAGGCGAAGCATTTTCCGAAAGCCGGCATCACGGTGCCTGAGTCTGACTTGTTCAATCGTGACCCGCTGGCAGAGCGCCAAGGCCTGAAAGGCTGGTGGCGAAGCTTGTGGGTGCGCTCTGTAAAGCCCGGCGAGGGGGCAAAGAACAACGAAGATCTGGCTGCGTTTGACCAGTTGCCCAAGCTTTCCGTGCGTCTGGATCCGCTGTCGCCAAGGCCACCCAAGCAGACGCTCACTGCCAGTGATCTGGAGGGCGTTTATGGTTTGGCCAGCTTTTTCACGGAGGCCGATCTGGCCAGTCTGGGTGCGCTGACGGGCTATGACATGGCGCGTCTGGAGGCGCGCGTGGAGCAGTTGCCGGGCTCGCTTTTTGTGGCCAAACCGTTTGTTCGTGTCGAGATGCTGCGTGCCTTGCTCGCTCAGCCATCAGCCTATTGCTGCCTCGATACGTCGGAGATGTCGCCACCGGTGGCCAGTGGCGTGCCGCCGCTGAAAATCGTCAAGCACCCGGAGCTGAAGGCTTTCGAGCAATACTGCTTCGCCTGTCATCGCGGCAATCCGGCAAAGCGTCTCAACTTCATGGCGGGCGCCAAGGAAGATGAGGTGCTGGCAAATATTCAGGGCAAGACAGAAATTCGTGAAGCGCTGGACTGGACGCGCTATGTTGGCACCGAGAAAGCCACCAAGCTGATGCCGCCGCGAGATTCGGTGCAATATCACGAGCTCAAAGCGGCGCAAGACAAAGATAGCAATACGCTGACGCGGATGCGCGATGTGGTGCCCAGTCTGTTTGGGTTTTAAAAACAAGAATTGATGAAAGGCGGGAATTTTTATGCGCAAAACAGGGCTTGAGAAACCGTCATTGCGGGTTGCAGCGCTGCTGATCGCCGGTCTGCTGCCGGCATCGGTATCGGCCATGCCGGCGTTTGCGCGCGCGTATAAAATCGAGTTTGGCTATATGCCGTCCTGCAATGCCTGCCATAGCGATGGCGGTGGCTCGGTGCTGAACAATTATGGCAAGGCCTTCAAGGCGGCTGGCAAGAACCCAGCAGCCTTTGCCAAGATCGGCGCGCAAGACAGCGATGCTGACGGTTTCAGCAACGCCACGGAAGCCGCCGCCAAGGCCAATCCCGGCAGCAAGGCATCGGTTCCTGCCAAGCCCGGCGATTGGCTGGACATGGCAAGCCTGATTCCGCGCGAAGTGCGGGCACAATTTCCCAAGGTGCTGACCTGGCTGCCCAAGGATGCCTTGCTGACGCCGGCCGACATCGCCGCCGCGAAAACACTGGGTGCCACGCTCAAGGCCAGCGACGAAAACACGATCTACATTCCGCTGGAGAATCAGCGCCCGGCCGGCACGGCGTTGATTTTTCCGGCCAGCTTCCAGGGCAAGACCTTCTTCCTGCTCATGGCGACCGATCGCCAGCTAAAGATCTCCTCGGTCTCGGTGCTGCATGCCGATGCCGTGCCGGCGGCCAAGAGCAGCAAAATCTATCCGAGCTTTGTCGGGCGGAGCGTGCAAACGCTGCCGATCGCAAACGCCAGCACGCTGGATGGCGCGATTGGCGTTGCCGTCAAGCAGGCCGCTGCCTTGCTGTATGTGCGCTTGAAGGGAGCCTGAGTCATGGCCGACAAATTTGATTTCTTCAGCAATGCGCCGGTGGTGGATGCCGCTGTGGTGCAGCTGGCTCCAGAGCCGTCAGCCTGGCTGACGCTGGGCGGGCCGGTGGGTCTCGTGCTGTTTTTTGCCCTGATCTGCTACTTGCTGCGTTGGTTTATCCCGTTTCGGGATACGCCGATACACTTCAATTTGCGCGATCTGCCGGTGGCAGCGCAGCGTGGCATCGGGCTGGCGACCGTGCTGTTTGGCATTGCCTTTTTCTTCGGGCTGGCTGAGGTGCATTACCAGCTGGGCCTGCACGGCAGCACCGAGGCGTACTTCGGAAACATGAGTCAGGGCAAATTAATTGCCTTCACCCATGCGCATCTCTTCGGCTTCACCACGGCCTTTTTCATCATCGGCATTCCGTTTTCGATGCACTTTCATCGTGTGCAGACCTATCAATGGGTTTTCCCGGCCGGTCTGGCGGCAGCACTGACCGACATCGTGTCGTGGTGGGGCATCAAGTACATTTCGCCGAACTTCGACTATGTGACCATGTTCTGCGGGGTGGTCTACGGCGGCGCGTATCTGTGGATGCTGATTGGCATTATCCGCATCATCTTCTTCCCCTCGCTGCGCTGGTTTCCGGATGACATAAACGAAGGCCGCGATTAAGAAGCGTCAGTGGTAACATGGCCCCTCGTTTTTAGGGGTCATGTGCCGTGTCATCGAAACCGCAATCGTTCAACAAACTCGCCATTCTGCCGGAGTTGCTCACCACGCTGAGCGAGCTCGGCTATGAGCGCATGACCCCCGTTCAGGCTGAAACCCTGCCGTCGTTGCTGGCCGGGCGCGATGTCATCGCGCAGGCCATGACCGGCAGCGGCAAGACCGCGGCCTTCGGCATTTCGCTGCTCAATCGTATCGTGCCGCGTGATTTCACCACGCAGGCGCTGGTGCTGTGCCCGACGCGCGAGCTCGCCGATCAGGTCACCAAGGCGCTGCGCCAGTACGCGCGCGGGCTTGGCAATATCAAGATGCTGACCTTGTGCGGCGGCATGGCCATGGGTCCGCAATTGAACTCGCTGGAGTTCGGCGCGCAGGTGGTTGTCGGCACGCCGGGTCGTGTGCTCAAGCATCTCAAGCAGGGCTCGCTGTCGCTGACCGGCTTGAAGACGCTGGTGTTGGATGAAGCTGATCGCATGCTCGACATGGGCTTTCACGCCAGCATGGTCGAGGTGCTCGAATTTGTGCCGGTGAAGCGCCAGACGCTGCTGTTCTCGGCGACCTACAGCGAAGAAGTGCGCGCGCTCAGTGGCCGCTTCCAGAGCAATCCGGTGGAAGTCACGGTGGTTTCCGAGGCGACGGTGTCGCCCATCGAGCAGATTTTCTTCGAGGTTGATCCAAAGGCGCGAGTGGCTGCTGTGACGGCGCTGCTACGGCGTTATCAGCCCGAGTCGGCGGTACTGTTCTGCAATACCAAACAGCGTTGCGAAGAAGTGCTGACCGAGCTGAGAGCGCAGGGCTTTCCGGTGTCGGCGCTGCATGGCGATCTGGAGCAGCGTGATCGCGATCTGGTACTGGTGCAGTTTGCCAATCGCAGCCGCCCGTTGCTGGTAGCCACCGATGTGGCCGCGCGCGGGCTGGATGTGAAGGATCTGGCGGCGGTGATCAATGTCGAGATGGCGTTTGACCCGGAAACCCATGTGCATCGCATCGGGCGTACCGGTCGTGCTGGGCAGACGGGCCTGGCGCTGAGCCTGTGCGCGGCGGCTGAGAGCCATCGCAGCCTGGCCATCGCCGAATATCAGGATCTGACGCCGGTCTGGCAGGACCTGCCCACGGTCAATGTGCAGTCGAAAATTCCGGCACCGCGCCGCGTGACCTTGCAGATCAATGGCGGTCGCAAGGACAAGCTGCGTCCGGGCGATGTGCTGGGCGCATTGACCGGCGAGGGCGGTGTGCCCGGCGCTCAGGTCGGCAAGATCGACATTTTCGACTTGCACAGCTATGTCGCGGTGGATCGCGAAGTGGCGCCGGCGGCACTGCGCCGTCTTGCCGAGGCCGGCGTGAAAGGCCGTAATTTCAAAGCCCGCGTGCTGGCGTAAGGGCGGCAGACATGGCACTGAAATCGACTGTCTACAAGGTTCAGCTCAATGTGGCGGACATGGATCGCGACTATTACGCCGATCATGTGCTGACCATGGCCTGCCACCCCTCGGAAACCGAAGAGCGGCTGATGGTGCGGCTGCTGACCTTTGCGCTTTACGCCAGCGATGATCTGCAATTCACGCGCGGCCTGAGCAGCGAAGACGAGCCCGATCTCTGGCAGAAGGACCTGACCGGCGAGGTCAAGCACTGGTTCATCCTCGGCATGCCCGACGAGACGCGCATTCGCAAGGGCTGCAATCGCGCTGAACATTGCACGGTGGTGACTTATGGTGATCGCGCACCTCCCATCTGGTGGGAAAAGATTCGTGGCAGCGTGCAGCGCTTCGATAACCTCACGGTGCTGCATCTGCCCGAGGCCGTCACGCTCGATTTGGCCAGCTCGGCGTCTCGCGGTCTGGATTGGCAGGTCACGATTCAGGACGGTACGACCTGGATCAGTGTCGATGGCCGCCAGATCGAAGTGCGCCCGGCCAAGTGGCGCTGACCGGACGGCGATGATGGCCTGGCATCCGGTATGGCTCAGCGTGCTGCTCATGATGATGAGCAGCGTGGCACTGGCCGAGCGCTGGGTGACCTACACGATTGACCCGAAAGCGACACAAATCAAGTTTCACTGGACTTACATGGGCATGCTCAGCCCGGCAGGCCAGTTCAGCGATACTGCTGGTACCATCGTTTGCGATCTGGACAAGCCCGATGCCGTCAGGGTAGATGTACGGATCCCTGTGAAAACGCTGAAGACCTTCATGCCGGTGATTGATAGCACCTTGCTCGGCTCGGGTGATTATTTTCAGCCTGAGCAGCATCCGGTCATGCGCTTTCGCAGCAGCGAAATCATGCATATCGACAAGGAGAAGCGTGAGTTCAGCCTGATTGGCGAGTTGACGGTGAACGGTATTACTAAGCCGGTGATCCTGAGTGCAAAAGTGCCGGCATCGAATCAGGGCAACCCGCTCAGCTCCGGGGCGCTCAGTGCGACCACCAGCTTCCGCCGCAGCGAGTTTGGCATGAACAAAATGCTGGGCATTGTCGGTGATGAAATGAAGGTCATCTTGCAGGTTCGTGCTCAGGAAGTGCCGCCGGAAGTCGGCTATTAACGCGCCCTGATTAAAATTTGTACTGGATGCACGC
>CALEYY010000111.1 GCA_937928295.1 uncultured Moraxellaceae bacterium | reverse complement strand
CGCCGCTGCCGTCGGGACGCTCGATGGCGATGGGCCAGGGCTGACCATCCGCGCCAGAGCCGATGCTGCGCAGCGTGCCGGCAACGCTGATCAGAGCATGCCGAACGCCCATACGCTGCAACTCCGCGGCCAGCTCATCCACCGCCAGCCCCTCGCCTATCGACGACAAGTCCAGCGTCAGCGGGCGATCCTTGCGCAGCTCTGACGGCTTGCTCAGCACTGACGCTTTGAGCTGCAGATGCTGCCAGCCCACCTGCTTTTGGGCGTCGGCAATCGCTGCCGCCGTCGGCACGCGCTCCGGTCGCGCCTCCGGGCCGAAACCCCAGAGATTGACCAATGGCGCGATGGTGATGTCGTAGGCGCCCTGCGTCTCGCGGCTGACTGACAGCGCTCGCGCAATACCCCGGCTCAGCAGCGGGCTGATCGCGACCGAGACGCCCGGCGGCTGACGGTTGAAGCGCATGACTTCAGTATCGGGCTGATAGCTGGACAGCACGGCATTGGTGGCATCCAGCCGATCTTGCAGGCGCTGCTGCAATTGCTCGCGGGTGATTCCGTCAGCCCCGGCGACCGGCAGATCAGCGACTTGCACCTGCCAGGGCATGCTGAAAAAGGCCAGCCCGGAAACCCGTACGGCTTGCCGCGATGGCTGCACCGGGGATTGCGGGCAGCAAGCCAGCAGGCCGGCAATCAACACAAGCTTCAACACGACCAGCACGCCTCGCCAAAGCGCAGATAGCAAAACGGGGGCCTGAGCCCCCGTTTGACCATCGCGCCCGAAGACGCGGCGCATCAGCCCTCGACCGGCAGATGCAGGTAGTGCGTGCCGGACACCTGTTCGGCGATGCGCATGACCTGGCAGCTGTAGCCCATCTCGTTGTCGTACCAGACATAGAGGTTGGCGCGATTGCCGTTGACGATGGTCGCTTGCGCATCGAACACACCCGCCGAACGCGAACCGATGAAGTCTGACGACACCACTTCCGTGGAGTTGGTGTAGTCGATCTGATCCTGCAGATTGGAGTGCAGCGAGACCTGACGCAGGAACTCGTTGATCTCTTCTTTGCTCGCAGCCTTTTCCAGCGTCAGGCTGAGGATGGCCATGGACACATTTGGCGTGGGCACGCGGATCGAGTTGCCGGTCAGCTTGCCGAGCAGCTCCGGCAGCGCCTTGGCTACAGCCTTGGCAGCGCCAGTCTCGGTGATGACCATGTTGAGCACGGCGGAACGGCCACGGCGATCGGCCGAGTGGTAGTTGTCGATCAGGTTCTGGTCGTTGGTGAACGAGTGCACGGTCTCGACATGGCCGGACAGGATGCCGAAGTGGTCGTTCATGACCTTCAACACCGGGGTGATGGCGTTGGTGGTGCAGGACGCAGCCGAGAGAATGGTATCGGCATCGGTGATGGTGTCGTTGTTGACGCCATAGACCAGGTTCTTGATGGCACCCTTGGCCGGCGCGGTCAGAATCACGCGGGTCACGCCCGGACAGGTCAGGTGACGGCCCAGACCGGCGTCGTCCTTGAGCTTGCCGGTGTTGTCGATGAGCAGGGCATTGCTGATGCCGTAAGCGGTGTAATCAATGTCTTCCGGCTTCGCGGCGTAAATCACCTTGATGAAGTTGCCGTTGGCGATGATGGCTTCGTTTTCTTCATCGACGGCGATGGTGCCTTCGAACGGGCCGTGGATGGAGTCGCGACGCAGCAGCGACGCACGCTTCTGCAGATCGCCGTCGGTGGTTTTGCGCACGACGATGGCACGCAGACGCAGACCGCCGAGCAAGCCGGCCTTCTCGATCATCAAGCGCGCCAGCAGGCGACCAATACGGCCGAAACCGTAAAGCACCACATCACGCGGCTCGCCCTGCGGCGTCAGGCCGACGCCCGGCTGCACGGCATTGGCCACAAAGCTGCGCAGATCGACGCCATTGCCGTTTTCACGGTAATCGATGGCGATCTTGCCGATGTCGACTTGGCAGGTGCCAACATCGAGCGCAGCAACAATTTCAAGAATCGGGAAGGTATCAACCACCGACAGATCACCGGCGATCATGCGCACGCGGCGGTGGCTCTTGAGGATCTGAATGACTGAGCGGTTGACCAGCGAGCGGCCGAACACAGTAATGACCACATTACGCTCACGAGCCAAGCGACCCAGCACCGGAATCATGGACTCGGCAATCGCTTCGCGGTTCTTCCAGCGACCGAAGTGGTCGGCTTGCAGGGCTTTGATGGTTTCCACGGACACGGTCAGTTCCTCGTAGCGACAAAATTAGGTGGCGAGTTTACGACTTTTGATGGGCTGCCTTCCAGTCCTCATAGGGCATGCCGTAGACCTGCTGACGAGCGGCGGCATCGCTCAGCGGCAAACTCTGTGCCTCGGCCTCGGCACGCAGCCACTTCGACAGACAGTTGCGGCAGAAGCCGGACAGGTTCATCAAGTCGATGTTCTGCACATCGGTGCGGCCTTGCAGATGCGCCACGAGGCGGCGAAATGCGGCCGCCTCCAGCGCCTGCTGCTGCTCGGCGGTCAAGTCCTGAAAACTCATGCTGTATCTCCTTCGCGACGGGTAAAGACTAGGGTCTGGCCGGCGCTCAATGCGCTGTTGAACTGATAGCCATCCACATCGAAATAGCGCAGATCGTCCGGGTGACGGATGTCGTTCTGCAGCAGCCAGGCGGCCATGCGACCGCGCGCCTTCTTGGCAAAGAAGCTGATCATCTTAAACTGGCCGCTCTTTTCATCCTTGAATTGGGGCGTATAAATGGTGGCGTTCAGCTTTTTCGGCTGCACCGCACGGAAATACTCGTTGGACGCGAGGTTGATGAGC
>CALEYY010000110.1 GCA_937928295.1 uncultured Moraxellaceae bacterium | reverse complement strand
ATCTACACAGGCGAAGACACTCTTTCCCTACACGACGCTCTTCCGATCTATCTCGGCGGCAGGTCGCATGACCAGCAGCAAGTTTTACCCGGCGGTGATGCATTCGCAGGCACGCACGACTTACACGCAGGTCAGCCAGTTTTTGGAGACGCCGAGCAGCCGTGAGGCTGATGCCTTGCGCAAGCGCTGGCCGGACTCCGTGCAGACATCGCTGCATACGCTCTACGATCTGTTCAAGCTCTTCCGTGCCGTGCGTGAAGTGCGTGGCGCGCTCGATTTCGATAGCGGTGAAACCCGCATCCTGTTCGGTGCTGATCGCAAAATCGAACGCATCATCCCAGTCGTGCGCAACCAGGCACACATGCTCATTGAAGAGATGATGCTGGCGGCCAATGTGGCATCCGCCGCGTATGTGCTGAAGGCGAAAATGCCGGCGCTGTTCCGCAACCACGAAGGCCCGAAGAACGAGAAGCTGATCAAGCTGCGCGGCTTCCTGCAGGCGCTGGGTCTGCGCTTCACGGCCACGGCGCAGCCCAAGCCGGCGGACTTCCTGGCGGTGATCCAGCAAATTCAGGAGCGCCCGGACAAGCACATCATCGAAACCATGCTGCTGCGCTCGCTGTCGCAGGCGGTGTATTCGCCAGACAACATCGGTCACTTCGGTCTGGCCTACGAGGCGTACTCGCACTTCACCTCGCCGATCCGTCGCTACCCGGACTTGCTGCTGCACCGCGCCATCCGCAACATTCTCGTGGGCGATCACGAAGCTACGCCGTTGCAGCGCGTTGGTCGCGCCATTAAGGGCGCGCTCGGTGCCAAGGTCGAGCCGCTGCCGGGTCAGGTGCAGATGGTCTCGCTCGGCGAACATTGCTCGATGACCGAACGCCGTGCCGATGAAGCCACGCGCGATGTCATGGCCTGGCTCAAGTGCGAATACATGCAGGATCGTGTCGGCGAAGAATTCGACGGCGTGATCTCGGCGGTGACATCGTTCGGCTTCTTCGTTGAGCTGAAAGAGGTGTATGTGGAAGGTCTGGTGCACATCAGCCAGCTGCGCGATGACTACTACAGCTACGACTCCACCTTCCATCGCCTGCAGGGCGAGCGCACGCAGCGCCGCTTCGGCATCGGCGAGCCGGTGCGTATCAAGGTCGCGGCGGTCAATCTTGACGAGCGCAAGATGGACTTCGAGTTGCTCTCGGGCGGCGGTACCGGCAAGCGATCGCTGCGCGAGCGTCTCAAAGATGGCGAAATTCCGGTCGCCAGCGAAGGTCGCGCCCGCAAGGCCGCCCGTGCCGGTGGTGCTCCTGCTGGCGATGCCTCGGGTGCAAAGCCAGCCGGCAAGCGCAGCCAGCCTCGTACGCGCAAGCGCTGATCGTTAAGGAACTGTTCACATGTCGAAAATGTCATGGGTATACGGTCTGCACACCGTGGAAGCGCTGCTTAACACTGAGCCGGATCGCGTACTGGAATTGCAGGCGATGGACACGCGCGAAGATGCGCGCCTGAATCCGCTGGTCAAGCAGGCGCGTCAGCTCGGCCTGCCGGTCAGCTTTCGGGATCGCACCGCGCTCGATCAGCTCGCCGAGGGTGGTCGTCATCAAGGCATCGTCGCGCGTATTCGTGAGCGTCAGGCCGGCGATGACAATGACCTTCAGGAGCTGCTCGATGGCCTGCAAGTACCGCCGCTGCTGCTAATTCTCGATGCCGTCACAGACCCGCACAACCTCGGCGCCTGCTTGCGCACAGCTGAGGCGGCGGGCGTTCATGCTGTTGTCTGCCCGCGCGACAAGGCTGTGGGCCTGACGCCGGTCGTCCGCAAAGTGGCTTGTGGTGCTGCCGAGCTGATTCCGTTCATGCAGATCACCAATTTGGCGCGCACCATCAAGCAATTGCAGGAGCGCGGCGTCTGGGTGATTGGCACCAGCCTCGGCGACGGCGCCAAGCCGTTCTACGATGTTGACCTGAAAGGCCCGCTGGCGATTGTCATGGGCGCAGAGGGTAGTGGTCTGCGACGGCTGACGGCTGAGCTTTGCGATCATCTGGCCTATATCCCGATGGCGGGGCAGATCGAAAGCCTGAATGTCAGCGTGGCTACTGGTGTGGCTCTTTTCGAGGCTGTCCGACAGCGTAGTCGTTAAGACGCTATTGCGAGGGGCTGGAAACCACTGCGAAACACGCCGCAAGTCCACCCAGCCCGCGCGCTGCATCGCGCGGTCGTTCATGCGGTTCGGCGCTGTGCGCCGAAAACCCCCGCATTCACCCCTGTAGGCTCTCACGCGCCATCCATGGCGCGTGAAGGTTTCCAGTGGTTTCCAGCCCCTCGCAACCGCTCTTGCAGTGTGCGCCGTACCGCACGAATCTCCCGTAGTCCCGTAGAGAGTTGGTGCTCCAGCGTTCTGGTCGGAGTCTCGAATTTTCACCGGTGGTGGGATTTTGAGTGTGCTGTTGGTGGGTGGGTTTGAACAGGGTGGCCGCCGTCACGCGCCATGGATGGCGCGTGAGAGCCTACATGGATGTACTTGCGGCGTGTTTTCCAAGGGTAATTCCTGGCTCGCGAAAGAGCTCAATTCGCAGCGATCCGCGCCAGCGTCTCGCGAGTGTCGGATGACAGCTCCCCAGCCAACAGCCCATCAAGCGCCGCCAACACCAACACCTGCCGCCCTTCATCCAATTTTCGCCAAATCCCAAAAGCCCCCGCCAATCGCGATGCCAACTGCGGATTCCGCGCATCAATGACGGCCACCTCACGCGCCAGCAGTGCATACCCTGCTCCATCCGCTCGATGAAACGCCACCGGATTATTACCCGCCAACTGCGCCACCACCGCACGCACACGATTAGGTACCGTACGGTCAAAGTCCGGATGCGCCAGCAGGCCATCCGCGATTTCAACCGCACTCGGCGCCGGCATTGGCGCCGCT
>CALEYY010000109.1 GCA_937928295.1 uncultured Moraxellaceae bacterium | reverse complement strand
CGAACAGGCCCATCTCGCGCATGCCGGCCACAATGTCGGCCGGCCATTCGTCGGCGTGCTCCAGCCGCTGCGCCACCGGCTTGATCTCGCGTTCAACAAAGCGTTCGACGGCGTCGAGCACCAGATTTTCTTTTTCAGCATCCAAGGCCATGGGCTGGCTGGTCGTCATCAGAGGGCTCCGGGGGTGTTGTTGAATTGGGTCAGGGTCTGCGCCAGGATGGCGGCGTCTGGGGCACGGTCGGCGCTCAGCACGGCGTCGCGCAGACGCAGCGCCTGATCGCGCGGCAATGCCGGTAGCGCATTGCCCATGAATTTGGCCTCGATGTCAGCGGCCGTGATCGGCCGGCCCGGTGCGCCGCGGTGCGCTGACTCGCGCCAGCGCAGCTCGCGCCCGTCGTGCGTGCGCACGCGCAGTTCGCCGGAAAAGAAGGTGGGGTAATCGGCATCGGGGTCGGCCGCGTGCTCGATGCGGTCAGCCAGCGCCTGCACCTGCGGGTCGCTCAGGTTGGCGGCATCCAGTTCGGCCAGCCCCAGCTCGCCGCGCAGCAGGGCCAGCGCGACCAGATGGTGAATGCTGAACTGCGATTCATAGACGTTGGCCGGTCGCCGCTTGGCCGCCACCGGCTCGCACACCACCGGGTGCACCCCTTGCGGCAGCAGCACCTGTACCGAAGCGATCTCGTCAGTGCGCAGACCGGCCGCGCGCAGCGCCAGCGCGGCATCGATGCTGGCGTGCGTGAAGTGGCAGGTTGGATACAACTTGACCGCCACTTCCATCAGCTCCCAGCGCTCGCCCAGGCCGCGCGTGCACAGTGACAAATCGGCGTTCAGGCCGCGCGCAGCCAGGTGGCTGGCGTACAGGCCAAAGCGGCCTTCATACGGCTGCGACGGGCCACGGAATCCGGCACCGGCCAGCGCCGCGGCGGTCAGCCCGCTGACGCCAGCCCAGCCCGGGTGCATGCGCTTGGTCCAGGCGCCGTCGCTCAGAAACTCCATGCTGCCGGAGGCCATCGACAGCACCACGCCTTGCGCGTGCTCGAGGGCGGCCTGGTCCAGCCCCATCAGCTTGCCGGCCGCCAGCGCGCAGCCAAAAGCGCCCACCAGCCCGGTGGGGTGAAAACCAACGTCATGAAAACCGCCCCGCGCCGCCGCACCCAGACGGGCGGCGACCTCGATCGCCAGCACATAAGCTGTGATCATCTCGGCCCCCGTCGCGTGCCGCTGCGCCGCCAGACCCAGCGCCAGCGGAAAAGCGCTGGCACTGGGGTGCGTGATGGCGCCGGGGTGGGTGTCGTCGAAGTCCAGCCCGTGGACCAGGATGCCGTTCATCAGCACCGCGTCGCGCAGCGGCAGGGGTGCAAAGGCACCCATGACGGCGCTGTCACCCGCGCCGCCCAGGGCCTGCAGGCCGCGGTAGGCACAGTGCGCGAAGTCGTGCTGAGACGAGGCCAGGGCGATGCCCAATGCATCGAGCATCAGCAACTTGGCCTGTTCGACCACGGCCGCAGGCAGCATGCCGGGCTCAAGCCCGTGTGCGAAGGCGGCCAGTTGGGCGGCGATGCGGGAGGACGGGACGGCTGTCGTGTCGGCGGACATGTGAAATAACCTTTCTTGTGTTCTTCGTGTAACTCAGAGTGTGCCAAGCGTAGCAAGCGACTGAGCGTATTGCTTCTGCCGGTCCTCCACGCCGTTGACGCTGCCCCCGACCGGCCGCAGCAAGCCGTCGCGCAGGCCGTAGACCAGCCCGTGCACCTCAACTTGCTGCCCGCGCTCCCAGGCGCGGCGCAAGATGGTGGTGCGGCACACGTTGCTGACCTGCTCGATCACATTCATCTCGCAAAGCCGCGCTGCGCGCTCGTCAACGCCGGAAATGCCGTCGAGCCGATCAGCGTGTTTCCGCGCCACATCCTCCAGATGGCGCAACCAGTTGTCGGCCAGACCGGTGCGGCGCTGTTCTATCACCGCCTGCACGCCTCCGCAGCCATAGTGACCCACCACGAGAACATGCTCGACTTTCAACACCTCGACCGCATACTGCAGCACCGTCAGGCAGTTCAGGTCGGAGTGCACCACCAGGTTGCCGACGTTGCGGTGCACGAACACCTCGCCAGGCCGCAGGCCCAGGATTTCGTTGGCCGGCACCCGGCTGTCGGAACAGCCGATCCACAGGTAGCGCGGCATCTGCTGGTGCGCCAGCCGCTCGAAGTACTGCGGATCTTCCGCAGCACAGCGCGCCGACCAGGCACGGTTGCTCTCCAACAGAGGGGCCAGGCTGGATATGGCATCTCCCTGGAGCGACATCAGCGCCCCTTCCACACCGGCTTGCGCTTCTCGGCGAAGGCACGCGGACCCTCCTGCGCGTCCTCGCTGGCGTAAGCGGCACGGTAGATGTTGTGGGCCAGCGCCATGCCGGCCTCGCAGCCGGCGCTCATCGCCGTCATGATCGATTCCTTGCCCGCCATCACCGACAGCGGCGCATTGTCGCGGATGCGCTCGGCCAGCGCCATGGCGCGCGCGCGAACGGCGTCGGGCGTGTCTTCGAGGTAGTTGATGAAACCCAGCCCATGAAAGGTTTCGATCGGGTACAGGTCGCCGGTCAGCACCATCTCCATCAGCATCGGCTGCGGCAGCATCCACAGCAGCGGAATGGCCCAGGGGCTGCCGCGCCCGGCGATGCGCGTCTCGGTAATGCCGACTTGTGTGCCCTTCAGGCCCACGCGCAAATCCGAGTTCAGACTCAGCATCATGCCGCCGGCAATCAGGTGCCCGGTCATGGCGGCGATGATGGGCTTGGCCACGCGGCGCTGGCGGCCATGGAACGGGTCCTTCATCTTGGTCAAGATGTCCACGCCCTCTTCCTTCTTGACACGAGCGGCCTCGCGCAGGTCGAGACCGGCGCAGAAGGTGCCGCAGTCGGCAGAAGTCAGGATGGCCACGCGCACGTTTTTATCGGCATCGACCTCGCCCCACAGATCGTGCAGCCGGTTGGCGGCTGCCGGTGACAGCGCGTTACGCATCTCGGGCCGGTTGATCTTCACGGTGGCAATGCCATCGCGCACTTCGTACAGAACCGTTTCTGCTTCAATCATGTCTTGCTCTCCTGTTAAAAAATTGCTTGCTCTGCTCATACGGCCGCTGATTCGTCAGCGCCTTCGTCGCATGGTTCACGCCGTGACCGATTTCACGCGTTGTAGACCATGTCACCTTCTCTTCGTGCGGCTGCTGAACGCACAAGCTCTTGCGTCAACTGCTCCATCCAGCGGTCGATGGGAACAGAAGGAACAAACCTCTGGTGAATGAGCTGGAAGTAGCGGGTGTTGGCGACCCAGTCGACAAAATCGGCAAAAGGCAGTTGCTGCTGATCCAGCAATTTGAACTTCAGCAACACCTTGACTGCGTGGTGCGCATGTCGGTCAGGGCTCTTG
>CALEYY010000108.1 GCA_937928295.1 uncultured Moraxellaceae bacterium | reverse complement strand
TACACGGTGCCAAGCTGGGCCTGGAAGACGACATTCTTCAGGCGCTCGTTGCGCTGAGCCAGCGTGATCTTCTTGTCTTGATTGAAGAAGAACTCGGCGTCGGTCAGGCGCGGACGCACGACCTTCTCGTTGCCCGCGACGATTTTTTCCGGAGCCGATGACTCGATGTTGGCCACGGTGATGAAGCGCGCCATGAGCTGGCCGCCGGCATCGACCAAGCAAAAGTACTTCTGGTTGTCCTGCATGGTCGAGATGAGTGCTTCTTGCGGCACGGCGAGGAAGCGCGCTTCGAACGAGCACACCAGCGGCGCCGGCCATTCGACCAGGGCGGTGACTTCATCGAGCAGAGCTTCCGGCATCAGCGCGCTGCCGCCCTCTGCCAAAGCCAGTGCGGTGACGGCTCTGCGGATCTGCTCGCGGCGAGCAGCAAAATCGGCGATGACATGAGCGCTGCGCATCGCTTGCAGATAGTCACCAGCGGTGGCGATGGTCACGGCTTGCGGATGATGGAAGCGATGACCAAAACTGGTGCGGCCGCTGGCGATGTCGAGCAGACGCGCCGGCACGATGTCGCTGCCGTAGAGCATGACGACCCAGTGCATCGGGCGCACGAATTCGACGCGGCTGGCGCCCCAGCGCATGCGCTTGGCGATCGGCAGATTTTTCAGCGCGAGATCGACGATGCCGGGCATTAGCGCCACGGCGCTATCGCCCTTCACTTCACGCACATAGCGCAGCTTCTCGCCGCTGCGATCCACTTCGGCGATGTCGATACCGTTTTTGCGAGCGAAACCGAGTGCGGCTTGGGTCGGGCGGCCTTCGGCGTCGAATGCAGCCTTCACCGGCGGGCCATCCACCGCAATGACGCGATCCGGCTGTTGCGCAGCGAGCTGCTTCACGATCACGGCGAGACGGCGCGGTGCAGAATAGAAATCGACCCCGCCATGAATCAGACCGGCTTTGGCGAGACCATCGGCAACACCATCACGCAGCGCAGTTGCCAGCATCAGCAGCGACTTCGGCGGCAGCTCTTCGCCACCAATTTCAAACAGGAAATCTTGCGCGCTCATGCTTGCGCCTCCTTCTGAGCCGCAGCGGCTGCAAGTTGTGCGAGAACTTCATCGCGCAGGGCCGGATCGGCGAGCGGAAAGCGTAGCGCGGCACGGGAGTCGAGATAGCTCTGCGCAATCGCGCGGGCCAGCGTGCGCACACGCAGGATGTAGCGTTGACGCTCGGTCACCGAAATGGCGCGACGGGCATCGAGCAGATTGAAAGTGTGCGACGCCTTCAGCACGAACTCGTAGGCCGGCAGCGGCAGCTTCAGCGCCATGATGCGGTTGGATTCGCTCTCGAACAGATCGAAGAGCTTGAACAGCTCCGGCACGTTGGCGTGCTCGAAGTTGTAGGTCGACTGCTCGACCTCGTTCTGGTGGAAGACATCGCCGTAGGTGACTTTGCCGAACGGGCCGTCGGTCCAGACCAGATCGTAGACCGAGTCTACGCCTTGCAGATACATGGCCAGGCGCTCAAGGCCGTAAGTGATCTCGCCGGTGACCGGATAGCACTCGATGCCGCCGACCTGCTGGAAATAGGTGAACTGCGTCACTTCCATGCCGTTGAGCCAGACTTCCCAGCCCAGACCCCAGGCGCCCAGCGTCGGCGACTCCCAGTTGTCTTCGACGAAGCGGATGTCGTGCACGGTGGGGTCAACACCAATGCGGCGCAGCGACTCCAGATACAGCTCCTGGATATTGCTCGGGTTCGGCTTCAGCACGACCTGGAACTGGTAGTAGTGCTGTAGGCGGTTCGGGTTCTCGCCATAGCGACCATCAGCCGGACGGCGCGAGGGCTGCACATAGGCGGCATTCCAGGTTTCCGGGCCGAGGGCGCGCAGAAAAGTCGCGGTATGGAAGGTGCCGGCGCCCATCTCCATATCGTAAGGCTGCAGCAGGACGCAGCCCTGCTCGGCCCAGTAGCTTTGCAAGGCCAGAATCAGGCCCTGAAAGGTCTGGATCGGTTGTGATGCTTGACTCATGTTGTAAACCCCAGGCCGCCGGTCGGTGCCAGCTTCGCGCCAGCGAGCGCCAGGCTCGCATTCGCTTCAAAAATGAACGCTGGAGTATAGCCGAGCCTCATCATGAAAAAAGCCAGCATGAGCTGGCTTCGTTCAAATCATTGCCGCGCTGTAGGCGGCCTGTGCGCGGCTTTTAGCGTCAGATCGTAGTCACATCGAGCACGACGCGAGTTTTGCTGTCCAGGCGAACGGCGCGGTCACCGATCTTCACCAATTCGGTGCCCTTGGGCTGGACGCTGAGGTCTTTGACCAGGCTGACATCAACAGCAGTAGCCTTGCCAGCCAATGAGGCATCGAGCTTGGCACCAATCACCAGCTTGCTTTCGTAGCCCTTGGGCAGATCGCTCTTGCTGGTGGCGCTAGCACCGAAGATGGCACCGAAAGCCTTGTTGGTGGCTTTACCGATACCGAAATACTTGCCCAGCGCGACGCGATCCTTCAGCGAGATTTTCTGCTCGGCAGTCTGCTTGTAGCCGGCAGCGGTGGCTTGCGCCTGACCCATGCGCGCGGCGGCATCGGCCTGAGCCTTGTCGGCAGCGGCTTGTGCAGATGTTTTGGCTTCCGTGGACGCAGCCGTGCTGGCCGACTTCAGCGCTTCAGCACTGGACTTGCCGCTGACCATGGCACCCACGCCGGCACCGATGGCGGCATCACGCGAACCGGCGGCCATCTTGGCGGCGGCTTCTTTGCTGGCCTTCAGGTCAAACGGATTGCTCATGCCGGCACTGGCGCTGCCCTGAACGGTGGCGCCGGGCGCGCTCACGCTGGCACTGCCCTGAACTTCGGCAGCCTGCGCAACGGCAGACAGGGAAACGGAAAGAATGGCGGTAGCAATCAATGAATTGCGAAACATTAGGATCATCCTGAGGTTGAAAACAGTGGTGTATGGAACGGGTAATCTGAAAAAGCGTTGACCCAGAGGTTTACGCTCTGGCTTGCAAGGCTTGGCCATGAAACTTGATGCCTGCCCAGCCATGTCGCTGGAACTGGCGGATATTGGCATGGCTGCTGCCCGCAGGGTCAGCCAGCACATCGCGCAAATGTCGGCCGAAGCAGAGCAAAGTATCGTCGGGGCCGAGATTGGCGGCAAGGCCCAGCGCAAACACACGGCAGGCACCCTCGTTCTGGCCGGCGGCATTGTGCACCGCGTCGGCATCCAGACCATTATCAAAAGCGGTCGGCAGATAGTCATAGTGCGCGGCAATCCACGCCAGCGTGTCTTCAAAGTCGCAGCGCTGGGTGCGCAGATCGGCGAGTAGTTCTTGCAGGGTCATCGGGGGCATCTCCAAAATAATGGAGGCTTTTTCGCGGTTTGCGCAGCAGGCGTCAAGCGCAATTTGGATGACATTTGTTCTATCGGATTCGGCCGTGTCTGTCATAAAATACGCTCTTAGTCGTACTTAAGCCCAAGCTGCCCAGAGAGAGATCCATGTCTATTGATCACGCCGAACTCGAACTTTTCCGAGACAACGTCAAGCGCTTCCTTGAAAACGAGATCCGCCCGCACTACGAACAGTGGGAAAAAGACTCGTGGATGCCGCGTGAAATCTGGAACAAGCTGGGCGAGAACGGTCTGCTCTGCGTAGATCAGCCGGAACAGTACGGCGGTGTTGGCGTGCCGTTCCAGTATTCCATGGTCATCCTCAACGAAATGGCGAAGATGGGCTTGGCCTCGCTGGCCACCGGTGTCAGCGTGCACTCGGATATCTGCGCGCCCTACATCGAGCATCTGGCACAAGAGTCGGTGAAGTCGGTCTGGCTGCCGAAGCTGGCCTCGGGCGATGCCGTTGCGGCCATCGGCATGACCGAGCCGGGTGCTGGCTCCGACCTCGCCGGCATCCGTACCACCGCCGTGCGCGATGGTGACTTTTATGTCGTCAACGGCTCCAAGACCTTCATCTCCAACGGCCAGCACGCCGATGTCGTGATCATGGCCGTGAAGACCGACCCGGCTGCCGGCTCCAAGGGCGTCTCGCTGCTGCTGATCGACACCACCCTGCCCGGCTTCGCCAAGGGCAAGAAGCTGGAGAAGATGGGTCTGCACTCGCAAGATACCTCCGAGCTATTCATGGACAATGTGCGCGTGCCCGCCGACTGCCTGCTCGGCCAGGAAGGCAAGGGCTTTGCCTACATGATGAACGAGCTGCCGCGCGAGCGTCTGAACATCGCCGTGATCGCGATCGCCGCTTCGGAAGGTACGCTGGACGAGACTGTTGCCTATGTGCAGGAGCGCAAGGCGTTCGGCAAGCCGTTGGCTCAGCTGCAGAACACCCGCTTCACACTGGCGACCTGCAAGACCGACATTTTGGCGGCGCGTGCTTTCGTGAACAACTGCGTTGATCTGCATGCCGAAGGCAAGCTGGACATCCCGACCGGTGCTGCCGTGAAGCTTTACACCACTGAGCTGCAAGGTCGCGTTGCAGATGCCTGCTTGCAGATGCACGGTGGCTATGGCTACATGCTGGAGTACGGCGTTGCCCGTGCCTATGTAGATGCGCGCATTCAGCGCATTTACGGTGGCGCCAGCGAGATCATGAAGGAAGTGGTTGCGCGTGAGATGCTCGGTCGCTAAGCCTGAGTGTTGAATAAAAAACTGGGCTTCGCAGGCCCGGTTTTTTTATGTCAGCGAACTTCGTAGCGCGCTTTCTGCTCCTGCAGCACGCCTTCCTGCCACGGGTTCAGCACGGGCACGCCGGTTGCCGCGAAATCGCTGATGTTGCGCGTGACCACCGTCATGCCGTGCACCAGCGCGGTGGCGGCAATCAGGGCGTCGCGCTCGGCACGCGGATCCGGCACATGCAGCCGGGCGCAGCGCAAGGCGACCATGGCATCGATGACCAACACTCGTCCGTTGAATTCGGGGGTGACGCGAGAGTCCAGCCAAAGGCGCAGCAACGCACCTTGGCGGGCATCGCGCCGTTGCACGCGCAGGATGCCGATTTCCAGCTCCATCAGCGTCAGCGCGGAAATGAAGCAGGCGGAGGCGTCCACGCCAGACAGCCAGGCCATGACGCGACTATCGGCGCGGTTGTCGCCGGCCTTGCGCAGCTCCGAGATCACATTGGTGTCGAGCAGATACATCAGGACAGGTCCGGCACGCGGCTGCTGATGTCGGCGCGTGGCGGCTCGAAGTCGATGTCGGTCAGGCCGGGCAGGCTCAAGGCATCGACGAGACTGCGACGCTGGCCGGCTAGGCGTCGGTAGTCGTCTATGCTCAGCAGCACATGCGAGGGCTTGCCGCGATCGGTGATAAACACCGGCCCCAGTCGAGCGGCTCGTTTGGCCTGGCCGATGTCTTGGTTCAGCTCGCGGCTGGAGAGTGTGGTGGGCGATATCATGGCGGCGGCCTCCTATGAGCGCATCAATGTAGTGAAGTTACTACATTGATGCGCGGCAGGCAACCAAGAGCCGAATCAGCGTTGCGGCACTTTCATCAGCATGGCGAAATAGAAACCATCGTAGCCTTCCGGCTCCGGCAGCAACTGCCGGCCTTGCGGACGCCATTGCCCAGGCATGTCGCCGCCGGCGAGTTGCAGCGGGATGCTCTGGGCGTCCGGCGTACGGCTCAGGAAGGCGACGATCTGGTCTTCGTTTTCGGCCTTGAGCAGCGAGCAGGTGGCGTAGAGCAGGCGGCCGCCCGGCTTCAGCGTGCGCCACAGCTGTTGCAGCAAATCGGCCTGAATGGCGACGGTCTGCGCGATGTCGGTGACGCGGCGCAGCAGCTTGATGTCGGGATGGCGACGAATCACGCCGGTGGCGCTGCACGGGGCGTCGAGCAGGATGGCGTCGAACGGCTCGCCATCCCACCAGCTGTCTAGGTCGGCGGCTTCGGCGCATTGCACGCTGATTTGCGGCGTGGCTTTGGTGGCGTCTGTGGAGCCGCCGGCAGTGCCGTCTTCAGCATCATCTGCGCCGATGGCAAAACCGGCGCGCGCCAGATTCTCTTCCACGCGCACGAGACGATTCGGGTCGTTGTCGAGCGCGACCAGGCTGTGCAGCGCCGGCTGGATTTCCAGCAGATGTGCGGTCTTACCGCCGGGAGCGGCGCAGGCATCGAGTACACGCTCACCGGCCGCCGGGGCCAGGAAGCAGGCCGCCAGCTGGGCGGCTTCGTCTTGCACAGACAAATCACCGCTGGCCAGACCGGGCAGGCTGTGTACCGGCACTGGCTCGGTCAGGCGCAGGCCATCCGGCGAATAGTGGGTGGCCACGACGGGCAGACCGGCTTCAAACAGGCTGGCGAGTGCGGCTTCGCGCGTTTGACGGCCGCGATGCACGCGCAAGGTGGTCGAGGCCGGGCTGTTATTGGCGGCGATGATGTTGTCCATCTGTGCCGGCCAGTCTTTTTCCAGCGCGCGCAGCAACCAGGCAGGATGCGCATGGGTCATCAGTTTGGCTGCATGCACCAGCTCGGCTTCGCGCCGCTGCAAGTTGCGCAGCACACCGTTGATGAAGCCAGTGAGCTTGTCCATGCCGAGCTGGCGCGCTGCCTCCACGGTTTCTGCCAGCGCGGCGTGATCAGGGATACGCATGCCCAGCAGCTGGTGTGCGCCGAGCAGCAGCAGCGCTTCCACGGTATGGTCTTTGGTCGCGCGCTCCAGCAGCGGCTTGATCAGCGTGCGGTAATAGATGGCATGGCGGGCCGTGCCTTGCACCAGTTCCTGCAACAGGCCCACATCCTCGCTGCGACAGGCTTTCTGCGCCGGTGGCAAGGTGCTGCTCAGCGAGCGTTCGCCGGCGAGTGTCGGCGCTAAGGCCTGTGCGGCCAGCGCGCGGACGCCGAGGATGCGAGGTTTTGCCGGGGCGCGGGTGCGCGAGGTCGAGTAGTGACGGGGTGCGGTCATGTGCCAAAGCCTTTGCCGGGCTGCAAGGCGGCCGGTCGTGAGTTGAGTAGCAGGGAGACGGACATGGCTTTGCCGCCGGCCATCTGCAGGGTGTCGATGAGCAGTACCGTGCCCTGCCCGGCGGCGACGGCCAGGCCGGTCTTGTCGGCGCGCAGGATCATGCCGGCCGGCGCGGTGGTGGTTTCGTCCTTGCTGGCGTGGGCCAGCCAGATGCGCACGGTCTGGCCGGCCAGCGTGCTGTGCGCGACGGGCACGGCGTTGAAGGCACGGGTACGGCGCGCGATGTCTTGCGCCGGCAGCTGCCAATCGATCAGCGCCTCTTCCTTGCTGAGCTTGGCGGCGTAGGTGGCGAGCGCGGCGTCTTGCGGCTCGGCAGTCAGCTTTTCGCCATCGCGCAGGGCATCCGCCACGGCCAGCAAGGCGTCGCCGCCGAGCAGCGCAAGCCGGTCATGCAGGCTGGCTCCGGTATCGCTGGCCGAGATCGGGCAAGTGGCTTTGTAGAGCATGGCGCCGGTATCAAGGCCGGCATCCATCTGCATGATGGTGATGCCGGTTTCGCGGTCACCGGCGAGGATGGCGCGCTGGATAGGTGCCGCGCCGCGCCAACGCGGGAGCAGCGAGGCATGCACATTGATGCAGCCCAGCCGTGGCGTGTCGAGCACGCGCTGCGGCAGGATCAGGCCGTAAGCGGCCACCACCATCAAATCAGCGTTCCACTCGGCCAGATCGAATTGCGCGTCGGCATCTTTCAGCGACGAGGGCTGGCGGATCGGCAGGTCGTGTTCCAGCGCGAGCTGTTTGACGGGGCTGGCCTTCAGCTCGCGTCCGCGCCCGGCAGGACGATCCGGCTGCGTGTACACCGCGACGACCTCGTGGTTGCCCTGCAGGAGCGCGCGCAGGCTCTCGGCGGCGAAATCCGGCGTGCCGGCGAAAATGATGCGTAAGGGACTATCCAAAGCGATGAACCTGCTGGTGGCTGGCGTTCAAGCGTTGGCTCGGTGCTGCTTTTCGAGCTTGGTCTTGATGCGATTGCGCTTGAGCGCGGAGATGTAGTCAACAAACAGCTTGCCATCGAGATGGTCGATTTCATGCTGGATGCAGACCGACAGCAGGCCGTCGGCATCGAGTGTGAAGTTTTTGCCGTGGATGTCCTGCGCGCTGACACGAATGCGGTCGATGCGCTCGACGGTTTCGTAAAAACCTGGCACCGACAGGCAGCCCTCGTCGTAGGTCTTGGTGTCGTCGGCGAGCTTCTCGATCTGCGGATTGATGAAAATTTGCGGCGCCGACTGATCTTCGCTCAGATCCAGCACGAGCAGGCGAATGTGCTGATTCACCTGCGATGCGGCGAGACCGATGCCGGGCGCGGCATACATGGTTTCCAGCATGTCTTTGGCGAGTTGTGCCAGCTTGTCGTCAAACACGGTAACCGGCTTGGCGATGGTGCGCAGACGGTTGTCGGGGAATTCCAGAATCGGGAGCAGAGCCATTTTTTTCCTCCGGCCGCTAGCGAAAAGCGCGAACCGGTACTAGACCTATAGCAGGGCCGTTACGGCCGTTGCGCACATTATAGCCGTTCATTTCAAGGGAGAGGCAAAATGGATGTTGCCGATGCAATTGCGTTGTATCTGCTGCTGGAGCAGCAACCGGGGGCGTATCGTCATGCGTTGGAGCAGCTGAAATCGCCGACGGTGGCGCTGGCGGCCAGTGCTCACCAATGGCGTGCCGCCGGCATGAGCGCGGCGGCGTGTGAGCGGCGAGCGGCATGGCCGAAAGGCCGGAGTGTGGAGGCAGTTCGGGAGCAATGGCTGAAAAGCCTGCGCTGGCTGGAGTCCGAACGGCGTGGCGTCTGGTTTGACTCAAGCGCCAATGATGATCCCTCGCAGGCATGGCCCAGAGCCTTTGCCGAGCTGCCGAAGCGTCCGCCGCTGCTGTTCTGGGAGGGCGATGACAGCGTGCTGGGCTTGCCGCAAATTGCCATCGTCGGCAGCCGGGCCGCGACTCGCGCCGGTCTGGCGCAGGCGCAGTCACTGGCGGCCGAGCTGGCCCGCGCCGGCCTGACCGTGACCAGTGGCCTCGCCAGCGGTATCGACGGGGCCGCGCATACCGGAGCGTTGTCTGTGGATGGCCGAACGCTGGCGGTACTGGGCTGCGGGCTCGATCGCGTCTACCCGCCACGGCATCAGGACCTGGCGCATCGCATCGTGCAAAACGGCTTGCTGGTCTCTGAGTTTGCGCCCGGCAGCACGCCCGAGCCTTGGTGCTTTCCGCGTCGCAACAGGATCATCGCGGCTTTGAGCCTGGGCGTGCTGGTGGTCGAGGCCGGGCCGAAAAGTGGCTCCATCATTACCGCGCAGGCCGCCGAGCAGCTCAGTCGGCTGGTGTGGGCGATGCCGGGGTCGGTGGCCAGTCTGCAGTCGCGTGGCTGTCATGCGCTGATCCGTGCCGGGCAGGCCCGACTGGCGGAAACGGCGCAGGATGTCATTGATGATGCCCTGCCGACCTTGCGCGATTGGTATGGCCAAAGCTCGACAGCATCGCCCGCATCGGATGTGCTTGAAGCGCCGCGCGCCGATCCCGGCGACAACGGCCGGCATCTGCTGGAAATCATGGGCTGGCAGGTTGCACCGGTGGACAATCTGCTGACGCAGGCCGGCTTGGCCGCCGATCAGGTGCTGATGACCTTGAGCGAGCTGGAAATCACCGGCTGGATAGGTTCCGTGCCCGGCGGCTATCAGCGCCTTGCTTCTTAGCGATGCTCTTCTGGCGATGGCTTCTTAATGGCGCCCTCCTGACCGCACCAATGCTGCGTGCTAGACTGAAATGACTTTGTCAGTGTGATGAAACTTAGTGCGATACAGCATGGCCGCAACACCTTCAGCAATTCATCTTCAGCAAGCCGTTTCTGCCCTGCGCGGCGGCGGCGTGGTTGCCTATGCCACCGAGGCGGTCTGGGGGCTGGGCTGTGATCCGTGGCAGGCTGATGCCGTGGAAAAAATCTGGCAGATCAAACGGCGTGACCCCGGCAAGGGCCTGATTCTGATTGCCTCGCAGTGGCAGCAATTAGCGCCTTGGCTCAGCGATTTGTCTGACGAGCAGCTCGGGCATTTGCGCGCCAGCTGGCCCGGCCCGGTGACCTGGCTGGTGCCGGTGCCGCGCGATTTTCCGGTCTGGCTGCGCGGGCGGCATGAGACGGTGGCTCTGCGCGTCAGTGCCCACCCCGGCGTGAAAGCCTTGTGCGATGCCTTTGGTGGGCCGCTGGTGTCGACCAGTGCCAATCGCGCCGGAGCGCCGGCCGCGCGCAGCCTGTTTGATGTGCGTCAAAGACTGGGTGCCGAGCTCGACTATATTCTGCCGAGCAGCACGGGCCAGCTCGCCCGCCCCACTGAAATTCGTGATTTGAAGAGCCTGCGCGTGATTCGCGCCGGCTGATCTGGAGACCCGATGAACGCGTCTGACATTGCTGCCGTAAAAGCCTATTTGATGGACTTGCAGGATCGTATCTGTGCCGAGCTGCGCGCTGTTGATGGTGGCGTTTTCCGCGAAGACAGCTGGACGCGCGCCGAAGGTGGTGGCGGCCGCAGTCGTGTGCTGGAAGACGGCGCGGTCATCGAGAAAGGCGGCGTGAATTTCTCCCATGTCATGGGCGGCAAGATGCCCGCCTCGGCCACGGCGCATCGCCCCGAACTTGCCGGGCGCAGCTTTCAGGCCATGGGCGTGTCGCTGGTCATCCACCCGCGTAACCCGCACGCGCCGACCTCCCATGCCAATGTGCGCTTCTTCATTGCCGAAGCTGAAGGTCAGGCGCCGGTGTGGTGGTTTGGCGGCGGCTTCGATCTCACGCCCTATTACGGCAACGACGAGGATTGCCAGCACTGGCATGAAACCGCCGCGCTGGCTTGCCAGCCCTTTGGCGCCGCGGTGTATCCGCGCTTGAAAAAGTGGTGCGACGACTATTTCTTCATCAAGCATCGCAACGAGCCGCGCGGGGTTGGTGGCCTGTTCTTTGACGACTGGAATGAAGGCGGCTTCGACTCGGCCTTTGCCTTCATGCGCAGCATTGGCGATGCCTATGTGCCGGCCTATCTCCCGATTTTGCAGCGTCGCAAGGATCTGCCCTATGGCGAGCGCGAGCGTGAATTCCAGCTCATCCGTCGCGGGCGTTATGTCGAATTCAATCTGGTGTACGACCGGGGCACGCTGTTCGGCTTGCAGACCGGCGGGCGCACCGAATCCATCCTGATGTCGTTGCCCTCGGCGGTGAGCTGGCGCTATGACTGGCATCCGCAGCCGGATTCGGCAGAGGCCCGGCTCTACTCTCGCTATCTGAAGCCGCGCCCGTGGTGGCCCGAGATCGGGCCGGCGCTGGATGGCTCGGAGGCCGCCGGCCATGCTTGATCGTAATAGCCATGATCGATATGCCGTGATCGGCAACCCGATCGCGCACAGCAAATCGCCGGCGATCCATCGCGAGTTCGCCGAGCAAACCGGCCAGCGCCTCACTTACGAAGCGCTGCTGGCGCCGCTGGATGACTTTGCCGGCGCCTGGCAGCGTTTTCGGGATGCCGGCGGCAAGGGTGCCAATGTCACCGTGCCGTTCAAGGAGCAGGCCTGGGCCTTGAGCCAGCAGCGCACGCATCGTGCCGAGCTGGCGGGCGCGGTCAATACGCTCAGCATCGCCGTGAATGGCGAGCTGCTCGGCGACAATACCGACGGCATCGGTCTGGTGCGCGACATCACCGTCAATGCCGGTTGGTCGCTGGTCGGCAAGCGCATCCTGATACTCGGGGCTGGCGGTGCCGCGCGAGGCGTCATCCAGCCCTTGCTGGCGGCGGGTGCGGCGCAGATCGTGGTGGCCAATCGCACACTGGCGAAAGCGCAAACGCTGGCGCAGGTCTTTGCCGGCAAAGGCGATGTGCAGGCGCTGGCGTTGTCGGCGCTGGGCCAGGTTGCGCAGCCTTTTGATGTCTTGATCAATGCCACCAGTGCCAGCTTGCAGGGCGAAAGTCTGGACTTGCCGGCCTCGGTGCATCACGCAAACAGCGCCGCCTACGACATGATGTACGGCAGTGAAACACCCTTTCTGCGCTGGGCTGCCGCTCAGGGCCTGACGCATCGGCGCGATGGTGCCGGCATGCTGGTCGAGCAGGCCGCCGAAGCCTTTTTCATCTGGCGTGGCGTCAGGCCATCCACCGAAAATCTATTGCTGGCGATGCGCCAGGAGCCGAAATGAACATGTTGCTGAACCCGCCGTTGCTGCCCGTTTTTGATGGCCTGAGCCCGGAGCTGGTCGAGCCGGCGCTGGATCGCCTGCTGGCGGAGCATCGCGAGGCCATAGTGACCTTGGCGCAGCAAACTAGCCCGAGCTGGCAGTCGCTGGCCGCTCCGCTGGAGGCGCTGGACGACAAGCTCAATGCCGCCTGGTCGCCGGTGTCGCAGCTGAATGCGGTGATGAACAGTGATGCCTGGCGGGCGGCTTACAATGCCTGCATCCCCAAGCTGTCTGCCTTCGCCACCGAAGTCGGTCAGAACGAAACGCTGTTCCGCGCCTGGCAGGCGCTGCACGACTCGCCGGCGTTTGCCGACCTGGGCGTGGCTCAGCAGCGCGCCGTCAAAAATGCCCTGCGCGATTTCCGCATGAGCGGCATCGGCCTGCCGGCAGACAAGAAGCTGCGCTTTGCCGAAGTCACCGAATCTTTGTCGCGCCTGACCTCGAAGTTCGCCGATCAGGTGCTGGATGCCACGCAGGCGTGGTCGCTCACGGTCACCGATGCCGAGCAACTCGCTGGCCTGCCCGACAACGCCATGGCGTTGCTGCAGTCGCTGGCCGAGGCTGCGAATGCCGCCGCTAACGGGGCTGCCGGCGAGCCCGGCTGGCGCGTGACGCTGGACATGCCCAGCTATATCGCGGTGATGACGCATGCCCGCAATCGCGAGCTGCGCGAGCAGGTCTACACCGCCTACGCCACCCGCGCCTCCGAGCAAGGCCCGCACGCCGGCCAGTTCGATAACGGCCCGCTGATCACACAGATTCTGGCCCTGCGTCAGGAGCAGGCCGAGTTGCTCGGCTTTGCCCATTACGCCGCGCTGTCGCTGGAGCCGAAAATGGCGGAATCGGTCGAGCAGGTGCTGGCCTTCCTGCACGATCTGGCCGTGAAGGCGCGGCCAGGTGCCGAGCGCGATCTGGCGCAGCTGCGTGAATTTGCCAGTACTGAGCTGGGCATCGCCGATTTGCAACCCTGGGACATGACCTACGCCAGCGAGCAGCTCAAGCAGCAGCGTTATGCGCTGTCGCAGGAAGATCTCAAGCCCTATTTTCCGGCCCCGAAAGTGATAGCCGGCCTGTTTGCCGTGGCCCAGCGCTTGTTCGGCATCAGCATCGTGCCGGCCCCGGAGTTGCAGAGCTATCACGCCGATGTCAGCACCTGGGCGCTGGTCGAGCATGGCGAAGTGCGCGCTTATTTCTACCTCGACCTCTACGCCCGCGCCCACAAACGCGGCGGCGCGTGGATGGCCGATGCCCGTGTTCGTCGCCGCCATGCCGACGGCACGCTGCAAAAGCCCATCGCCTTCCTGACCGGCAATTTCAATCCGCCGGTGGCCGGTCGCCCGGCCCTGCTCAGCCACGATGAAGTCACCACGCTGTTCCACGAGTTCGGCCACGGCATCCATCACATGCTCACGGAAGTCGAGGTCGCGGCGGTGTCCGGCATTAACGGCGTGGCCTGGGATGCCGTCGAGCTGCCCAGCCAGTTCATGGAAAACTGGTGCTGGACGCCGGAAGGTCTGGCGCTGATCTCCAGCCATGTCGACAGCGGCGAGCCCTTGCCGCAGCTCCTGCTCGACCGCCTGTTCGCGGCGCGCAACTTCCAGTCCGGCCTGATGACGCTGCGCCAGCTCGAATTCTCGATCTTCGATCTGGAAATTCATCGTCAGCCCGGTATCGACTTCAGCGGCATGCTCCGCGTGCTGGAGCAGGTGCGCGACACCACCAGCGTGCTGCGACCGCCGCAGTGGAATCGCTTCCCGTGCAGCTTCACGCACATCTTTGCCGGCGGTTATGCGGCCGGCTACTACAGCTACAAATGGGCGGAAGTGCTGTCTGCCGATGCCTTCTCGGCGTTCGAGCGCGAGGGCGTGTTCAATGCCGACACCGGCCGCCGCTTCCGTCAGGCCATCCTCGCGCAAGGCGGCAGCCGGCCTGCTGCCGAGCTGTTCCGCGAGTTCATGGGGCGCGATCCATCCGCCGAGGCCTTGCTGCGCCACACCGGCCTGAGCGATGCCGTGGAGGCCGCATGAGCGCCCGTCGCTTGTTCATTGCCGGGGCCAAATGCCCCGGCTGCGAGCTCGAAGACAAGCTGCAGCTGTGTACGGAGGATGGTCGCGAGTGGGTCGAGTGCGTGCGCTGTGGTTATACCGACACGCGCCCGCTCACCGTCACCATGAAAGAGCCGGACGAACCCGACACGAACGGCGTGGTGCGCTTTACGCCCTGAGCCGTTGCCAGAGCATCAACACCAATAGCGCACTGAGGCCGGCCAGCACAATCATCGGGGCCAAAGGCAGGTGAGCTGGGATGCCCAGACCGATACCGGCAGCAACGCTTAACATGCCGATGGCACTCGCCCGCAGCGCCATCGCGCCCGGGCTGCGGGCAATGAAGCGCGCCGCCGCCGCCGGAATCACCAGCAGCGCGCTGATCAGCAGCACACCCATGATCTTCGCGCCCGCCGCCACCACGCCGGCGAGCAGCAGCATGAGCAGGGGTCGCAGCCGCTGCACCGGCCAGCCATCGACCTGCGCTGTATCTTCGTGGATGGCCATCGCCACCAGCCCTGACCAGTGCCGCGCCAGCACCAGCATGACCAGCAGCAGGCCGGCGCTGATCGCCAGCAGCTGCGTCCCGGTCAGGTTGAGCAGGTTGCCGAACAGATAATCTTCCAGGCTGTGGCCGTGGCCGTCGTCGCCGAGCGCGGCGGTGAGCACCAGCGCCAGACTGAGGCCGGCATAGGCCATGATCGCCAGCCAGGTATCGGCGCCGTGTTCGGGCAGCGTCATCAGCCGGCTCAGCAGCAGCGCCACCAGCAAGCACACCGCCGTCACCGCCAGACCAATCGGCAGATCCAGCATCAGCGCGATGGCGACACCGAGCAGCGAGGCATGCGCCAGGCTATCGCCAAAATAGGCCATGCGTCGCCACAGCAGCAGCGAGCCCAGCGGGCCGGCGGCCGCCGCCGTGAGCAGGCCGCCGAGCAGGGGCCAGAGCCAATCAGTCATGTTGGCAGCTCTCGTTGCAGCGCGCGGCATCGCCATGCAGCGTGTGATGATGATCGTGGTGGTGCGTGTAAATCGCCAGATCGCGACTTTCCTGCACGCCGAACAGGCGTTGGTATTCCGGGTGACGGCTGACCGCCTCGGGATGCCCGGTACAGCAGACATGGCCGTTCAGGCAGAGCACGCGGTCGGTGGCCGCCATGACCACATGCAGATCGTGCGAAACCATGAGCACGCCGCAGTGATAGCGATCGCGCAGCGAGGCGATCAGCGCATAAAGCTCAGCCTGACCGGCGAGATCGACGCCTTGCACGGGCTCGTCCAGCACCAGCAGATCGGGTTGCCGTAGCAGGGCCCGTGCCAGCAGCACGCGCTGCTGTTCGCCGCCAGACAGGCTCTGCGCCGGCAGTCGCAGCAGATGCTCGGCACCGACCTCGGCCAGCGCCGTGAGCATGTCCTGCTGGCTGAACGGCTTGCCCTGCGCCGCCGGCAGCGCGAGGAAATCGGCCACGGTCATCGGCAAGTAAGGGTTCAGCTTCAGCGTTTGCGGCAGATAGCCGACGCGCAGATTCGGCGCGATCCAGCGTTGCCCGCCGCTGGGCTTGAGCAGGCCGAGCGCGATACGGATCAGGCAGGATTTGCCGGCGCCATTAGGCCCGATGACGGTGAGAATTTCGCCCCGATGCAGCTTCAGATCGACGCCATCGAGCACTGTGCGGCCTTCGTGCTGCCAGCGGATGTGGCTCAGATCGAGCAGCAGATGGGTGTTGCTGCTATTGCCATCGCTCATGACGATTTCGCCCGGCATTGCTGGCAAATGCCGCTTAGCTCCAGCGCGCTTTGCAGCACGGTGAAGCCGGCGGCCTCGGTGGTGACATTGAGCGCGGCTTGCAACGCCGCGTTATGCGTGACTTCTTCGGTATTGCCGCAGTGCTGGCAAATCAGGAAGTAGCCGGCGTGGGCATCGCCCGGATGCGAGCAGCCGAGAAAGGCATTGAGGCTGGCGAGGCGATGAATCAGGCGATTTTCCAGCAGAAAGTCGAGCGCGCGATAAATCGTCGGCGGGGCCGGCTTGTGACCTTCCTGAGTCAGCTGATCGAGCAGCTCGTAAGCGCCCAGCGGCTTGTGGCTGACCCAGATCAGCTCCAGCACGCGCCGGCGCAGCGGCGTCAGGCGTGCGCTATTGGCCTCGCAGACGGCATCGGCCTGAGATAGCGCGCTGCGGATGCATTGCGCATGATCGTGACCGAGCAAGGGCCGCCGGCTCAGCGCAGCGGCATCCGGCGATAAAGGCGTAACACGCGTGGGGCGAGCCATGGCGACCTGGAAATGCGTGGCGGACTGCGCAGGCAGGCCACCGAAAATGGATTGCAACAGTGTAACATAACGATTGAATTTCACGGCTTTGAGCATTTCGCATGAGCGCGCGCGCCCCGTTGGTCCTTGTTGATGGTTCCTCCTACCTGTATCGCGCCTATCACGCCTTGCCGCCGCTGATGACGCGCACCGGCCAGCCCACCGGCGCCATCAAGGGCGTAGTGAACATGCTGCGCAGCTTGCTCAAGCAAGTGCACCCCAGCCATGTCGCGGTCATTTTCGACGCGCCCGGCAAGACTTTTCGCGATGACATCTTTCCCGAATACAAGGCGCACCGCCCGCCCATGCCCGATGACATGCGCGCGCAGATCGCGCCGCTGCATGCGCTGGTGAAGGCGCTCGGCCTGCCGCTTATCTGCGAGCCCGGCGTCGAGGCCGACGATGTCATCGGCACGCTGGCGCAGCAGGGCGCGGCGGCCGGCTGGCCAGTGCTGGTGTCTACCGGCGACAAGGACATCGCGCAGCTGGTCAACAGCCAGATCACCTTGGTCAACACCATGACCAGCGTGGTCATGGATGAGGCCGGCGTATTAAACAAGTTCGGCGTGCGCCCGGATCAGATCATCGACTACCTCATGCTCGTGGGTGACAGCTCGGACGGCATCCCCGGCATCCCCGGCGTGGGCCCCAAGACGGCGGTGAAATGGCTGGCTGAGTTCGACACGCTGGCGCAGCTGGAAGCGCGCGCGGGCGAGATCAAGGGCAAGGTCGGCGAGAACTTCCGCGCCAACATCGGCCTGCTGGAAATGACGCGCAAGCTGGTCACCATCAAGTGCGATGTCGCGCTCACGGTCACGCCCGATCAGCTGGCCTTGTCGGCACCGGATACTGCGGCCTTGCGCGAGCTTTACGAAGCGCTGGAGTTTAGAAACTGGGCCAATGAGCTGGCGGCATCGCCCATGGGTACGGCGGCTCCGGGCGCTTCGAGCTGGTCACAGCGCGACGCAGGAGCCCCAGCCTTTGCCTTGACCAGCACCGCCAGCGCCGATCCCGTCGCTGAAAAGCCGACCGCTCTGCCGATGGCTGAAACCACGACCCTCGTGGTCAGCACAGACGCCCAGCTGGCCGAGCTGATCGCCGCCTTGAGCGCCGTCGAAAACTTTGCCTTCGACACTGAAACCACCAGTCTCGACTACATGCAGGCGCAGATCGTGGGCCTGTCGTTTGCCGTCAAGCCCGGTCAGGCCTGGTATGTGCCGGTGGCACACAGCTATGCCGATGCGCCTGCCCAGCTGTCCCGCGAGCATGTGCTGCAGGCCTTGAGGCCGCTGCTTGAAGCCGCCAAACCGGGCAAGCTCATGCAGCACGCCAAGTACGACATGCATGTGCTGGCCAATCACGGCATCGACCTGCAGGGCGTGGTTTTCGACACCATGCTGGCGTCCTATGTGCTGGATGCCACCGCGACCCGACACAACCTCGGCGATCTCACTAAATACTATCTCGGCCGCGACTCGATCAGCTTCGAGGCCATCGCCGGCAAGGGCGTGAAGCAGGTCACCTTTGATCAGATCAGTATCGAGCAGGCCGCGCCTTATGCCGGCGAAGATGCCGACCTCACCCTGCAACTAGCGAGTCTGCTGGCGACCGAGCTGGCCAAGATTCCCGCGCTGAACACGCTGCTGCGCGAGCTGGAGCTGCCGACGCAGCGCGTGTTGCAGCAGATGGAGCGCTTCGGTACCCGCATCGACCCCGTACCGCTGAAGCTGCAATCACTGACTCTGGCCTCGCGCCTGCACTGGCTGGAGCAGCAGGCTTACGAGATCGCCGGTGAAGAATTCAATCTCGGCTCACCGAAACAGCTCGGGCTGATCCTGTTCGAGAAGCTGGGCATCCCCGGCGGCAAGAAAACCGCCACCGGCCAGTATTCCACCGCCGAAGATGTGCTGGAGCAGCTCGACCACGAGCTGCCGCGTGTGTTGCTGGAGCATCGCAGCCTGTCCAAGCTGAAATCGACCTACACCGACAAGCTGCCGGAGATGATCCAGCCCAGCACTGGCCGTGTGCACACCTCATACCACCAGGCCGTGGCTTCGACGGGCCGACTGTCATCGACAGATCCCAACCTGCAGAACATCCCCATTCGCACCGAGGAAGGCCGTCGCATCCGTCAGGCCTTTGTCGCCAGCCCTGGCTATGTGCTGATGGCCGCCGACTACTCGCAGATCGAGTTGCGCATCATGGCGCACCTGTCTGGCGACGAAGGCTTGCTGCGTGCCTTTCGCAATGGCGAGGATGTGCATCGCGCCACCGCCGCCGAAGTGCTCGGTATTGCGGTCAGCGAGGTCACCAACGATCAGCGTCGTGCCGCGAAAGCCGTAAACTTCGGCCTGATCTACGGCATGTCGGCCTTTGGTTTGGCGCGTCAGCTCAACATTTCGCGCGGCGAAGCGCAGGATTACATCGGTCGCTATTTCGCGCGTTACCCCGGCGTGCACGATTACATGGAGCGCACGCGGGAGCAGGCCGCCCGGCTCGGCTATGTGGAAACGCTCTATGGTCGTCGCCTGATGCTGAAAGACATCCGCTCCAGCAAGGCCGTGCTACGCCAGGCCTCCGAACGCGCTGCCATCAACGCGCCTATGCAGGGCACGGCGGCGGATATCGTCAAGCGTGCGATGCTGCGCGTGCAGGCGGCGCTGGCGAAAGAAAACTGTGATGCCAAGCTCATCATGCAGGTACACGACGAACTGGTGCTGGAAGTGCGCGAGAGTCAGGTCGCCAAGGTCACAGCGCTTTTGCATCGCGAGATGCCAGCCGCCGGTGATCTTGCTGTGCCGCTGGAAGTACAGATTGGCGTGGGCAATAACTGGGACGAGGCGCACTAATTCATGGCGCCGGCGCCCGTGATCAGCTTTCCGTGACGATTTCGTCGCCTTCCGGCTGCGGTTCGTCGGAGGGCAGCGGCATGTCCAGCCAGTCGGCCAGCTGCAGCGCGGCTTCATCAATGCCTAAACGGCTGACCGACGAAAACAGCTGAATGCTGGCATCGAAGCCCAAGGCCGTCAGTCCGCGCCGAACTTCCTGCAACGCATTCATGGCCGGGCCGCGATTAAATTTGTCGGCCTTGGTCAGCAGGATATGCACCGGCAGCGGTCGCTCCTGAGCCCAGGTCAGCATGTGACGGTCAAACTCCATGAGCGGATGACGCACATCCATCAACAGGATCAACCCCCGCAAACACAGGCGCTCACGCAGGTAATGACTGAGATGGCGCTGCCATTCCAGCTTCATTTTCTCCGGCACCTTGGCATAGCCATAGCCCGGCAAATCCACCAGACGGCGCTCTTCATCGAGCTCGAAGAAGTTGATGAGCTGGGTGCGGCCTGGCGTTTTCGACGCGCGGGCGAGCTGACGCTGACGCGTCAGGCAGTTAATCGCACTCGATTTGCCGGCATTGGAACGGCCGGCAAAAGCGACTTCATGGCCGACATTGGGCGGGCACAGAGCCAGCGTGGGTGCGCTGATCTGAAATTTCGCCTGAGCCAGCTTGCCCAGAATATGTTCAGCGTCCGTCATGGTTCGCGCTCAGCCGTAAAAGCGGATAGTTTATAGGGCTACACCCTGTATGGGCACTGCGTTATACTGCCGGGATGAACTCTTTGCACCTCAATTGCAGTGTCTGAGCTGCTTTAGCTGCCACCGTTGCACCCATGCGGAGCGAGTCATGAAGAAGTTTTTGCTGATGTTGTGTGTGTTGTTTGGCGCGGCTACCGCTGCTCATGCAGCATCAACCGAGCAGCGTTATGCGCAGGCCTGTGCCAATTGCCATAATGCCGGCGTGATGGCCGCGCCGAAAAAAGGTGACAAGGCCGCTTGGGCTCCTCGCTTGAAGCAAGGCGATGCCACCCTGTTGGCCCATGTGAAAAACGGTTACAAGATGATGCCGCCCAAGGGTCTGTGCAATGACTGCACCGATGCCGAATACAAGGCGCTCATCAAGTTCATGTCCAAGTAAGTTTGATCGGAACAGCTCTCATGAAGAAGTTTCTCGCCACTGTTGTACTGTCGTTCAGCGCTGCTTCGGTAGCCCACGCAGCCGTTATCATGCCCAAGGGCGATGCCGCTGCAGGTCAAGGCAAGGCCGCCGTTTGCGCTGCTTGCCATGGTGCGGATGGCAACAGTGCCGCCCCGACCTTCCCCAAGCTTGCCGGTCAGAACGCCAAGTACATCTATAAGCAGCTGCAGGACTTCAAGGCCCAGCGTCGCAGCAATGCTCTGATGCTGGGCATTGCCACGGCCCTGAGCGATCAGGACATGGCCGATGTCGCGGTCTACATGTCCGAGCAGAAGCTGGCTGGTGGTGCTGCCAAGCCGGATCTCGTGGCGCGTGGCGAGAAGCTCTTCCGTGGCGGCAACAAGGTTGTTGGCCTGGCTCCCTGCTCCGGTTGTCATGGCCCGGCCGGTCGCGGCAATACCTACGCGGCCTTCCCACGCATTGGCGGTCAGCATGCTGATTACACCAAGGCTCAGCTCACCGCTTTCCGTGCCGCCGGCCGTGACGACAACACCGACATGAAGCGTGGCAACGATGGCGCCAAGCCGGGCGAGCTGGGGCCGATGCAGATGATTGCGGCCAAGCTGTCCGACAAGGATATCGACGCACTGGCCTCGTATATCCAAGGTCTGCGTTAAGTCTGATGTTATGAAATTGCCCCGCTTCGGCGGGGTTTTTTCTGTGACCTGATTCCCCAATCCGAGGCTTGCGTCATCCGTCAGGATGCTCATGCGTTAAAACCTCAGTTCTCCACCGTGTGAAAGGATAAAAAAATGAAGAAATGGTTTCTCGTGGCATTCCTGTCGTTATTGCCGACTCTGGCGTCGGCCTTGACGCTGGTGGAAGGCAAGGACTACACCGTGCTGGCCAATCCGACGGTGGCCCCGGCCAAGGGTCAGATCGAGGTTGCCGAGTTTTTCTGGTATGGCTGCCCGCACTGCTATTCGCTGGAGCCCTATGTGGCGACTTGGCTGAAGACCAAGCCGGCCAATGTGAAGTTCACTCGCATTCCGGCCGCACTCAACCCGATCTGGGAAGCCAATGCGCGCGGCTACTATGTTGCTGAGGCATCGGGCGTGCTTGAGGCCAGCCATGCGGCCTTGTTTGATGCCATCCAAGTGCGTAAGGAGCGGCTCTTCGATCAGGCCAGTCTGGCGGCTTTCTATGGTCGCTTCGGTGTCAAGGCGCAGAACTTCAATGGCCTGTACCAGTCGTTTGCGGTCAGTGCGCGCATTGCCCAATCGCGCAATCTGGCGATTCGCTACCAGCTCAGCGGCGTGCCGGCCATGGTCGTGAACGGCAAGTACCTGGTCAGTGGCGATTCTGGTCGTGTGGTTGAGGTAGTCAAAGCACTGATCGAGCGCGAGCGCTCGGCCAAGTAAGCGTTTACGAGGCTATTGCTTTTTCGGGGTGCCAGTTCAGTGCCCCGAGCATGATCAGCCGCAGCTGCTTGGTGGTGCGGTTGATCAACACCTCTTCATCTTCTTCGTCTTGCAGCATGGCCAGCAGATCGAGAGCTAGGTGAATCACCGTGTTCACCACGAGGTCGGCGAGCATGGCCAGATCCTCCACCGGAAAGCGGTGAAACGCCGGCCACTTCTGCAAGTCATCCGACAACTCTGCGACAAAATGCCTGATTTCAGCGTGAATGGCTTGGCGCACCGAGGGTGGGCCGCCGGCGCGTTCGCGCGCCAGAAACTCGAAATACAGCGGCTGTTCGCGAATAAAGGCAACCAGTGTGCGCACGGATTCGTTCACGGCTGCCCCGCCTTGGGCGCGAACGCGCACCTCACGCATCATCTGGCGCAATGTCTGACAGGATTCGGCGGCGATGTTCAGGCCCAGCGCTTCCATGTCAGGAAAGTGGCGGTAAAACCCGGTAGGCACCAGACCGGCCTGACGCGCTACTTCACGCAAACTCAGCCCAGAAAAACCGACTCCCTCGTGCATAAGCGTGAGCGCTGCTTCGATCAGCGCATGGCGGGTTTGCAGTTTTTTTTCTTCGCGTAAAGCCATCGGCTATCGTCCAAAATGCGTGGGTGCATTCTAGCACCAGTGCAAGACCGCTCCGAAGCCACTGGATGAGCGGTGTCATATAAGTGAACAATTGTACCTTTATTTTGCATTAGCTGATTTAAAATATGACAATCGGCAATTCGTCACTCCATCGCTGTGTTGAATAAGCAAACGCGGTAGAGTCAAAATTCAAGTCATCAGGGAGTCACCATCATGTCGTTTTTGACCCGAATCGAAGCATTGAAAGATCTGATTCAGGAAGCCGTGGACAAAGGCGCCACCACCGTCGAGCAGATTCATCAAACCATCGCCGCCATGCCGCTGGATGCGCTGGAAAAGCGCGGGCTGCTGGACGACAAGACTGCCGGTTTGCGTGAGGCGCATGCCGAGACCATCGGCACGGTTTACAGTGCCATTCGCCGAGTTAATCAGGAAATTGGCGAGCTGGCGTCCGGCTTGATTGAAACACTCGAAGATCAGATTGCGGCGCAAAAGAATATCGGCAAGAAGTCCTGATAAACTGCGCACCTGTTATTCATTTCCGTCTTTGTTTTCGGGAGCCCTGCCGTGGCGCGCAAACCTCATCTGCTGATTATTCTCGATGGCTTCGGCCATAGCGAGAGCAGTGACTCCAATGCTATCCGCGCGGCGAAAATGCCTCATTGGCAGGCTTTGCTGCAGTCGTGCCCGAATGGCTTGATCTCAGGCTCCGGGGAGGATGTTGGCTTGCCGGATGGACAGATGGGCAACTCCGAAGTCGGCCACATGAATCTGGGTGCCGGCCGTGTTGTTTACCAGGACTTCACGCGCATCACCAAGGCCATTCGTGACGGTGAGTTTGCCTCGAATCCGGCCATTGCTGGTGCGGTTGCCAAGGCCGTTGCGGCGGGCAAGGCCGTGCATATTCTCGGCTTGCTGTCGGCGGGTGGTGTGCACTCTCACGAAGATCATCTGCATGCCATGGTCGATGCCGCCGTGGCGCAGGGCGCGCAGCAAGTCTATGTGCATGCTTTCCTCGATGGCCGCGATACGCCGCCGCGCTCGGCAGAGCCGTCGCTGGCTGCCATGGAGGCGCATCTGCGCGATCACGCCTTCCTGCTGGGCGCGCGGCCCGGCGCCGGCGACTTCGGCGTCTATGGACAATTGACCCAGCTGGCCCTGTTCGACCCGACGCCCATGGCCATCACCGCCACCCGTGCCCGGCGCGTCTTCGCCTGGACCGGTATCGTCGAAGACC
>CALEYY010000107.1 GCA_937928295.1 uncultured Moraxellaceae bacterium | reverse complement strand
TCGTCCCAGACGCAGATCATGGGGAACTGCGCATGCAGGCGCTGCAGCTCGGGGTCGTGTTTGTACTGGGCGTGGCGCAGCACATAGTCCTGCTGCGTGATCATCTCCGTGGGCGGCTCCGGCACGCGATCCTGGCCATTGCGAACCAGCGCCGAGCCATCGCCGTATTCGTCCTCGCCGTACTCGTAGAGGTAATCGCCGAGGTGCACGACAAAGTCGAGATTGTCTTCCTGACTGATCATGTCGTAGACGCTAAAAAAGCCTTCCGGCAGGTTCGAGCAGCTGGCCACGGCGAAATTGGCAGTGGTCGCAGCAGCGCCAGCAGGCTGAGTTCTGCCACGACCAATGCGCGATACCTGCGAGCCGGCGACAAAGCGGTAGTAGACGAATTGGCCGGCCGGCAACGCGGTCATCGCGCCCTCGGCAAAGCGCGTGCCTTGATACAGCGCGACATTGCCGAGGTCGACTTTCAGCGTGTAGTCGCGTGCTTTCAGAGCCAGAAAGGTGCCAAGACGGCGCACCGCCGCAGGCGTGAACAAAGCCGTCCAATCGCTTTCCTTGGCAAGGCGCTGCGATGACAGCACATATTCCAGACGCAACGGTATCGATGCCACCTCGGCATTCAACGGCTTCAGCGCCGTCCACAGAATGATCTTGTCGGCGTCGGGATCGCCACTGGCTACGCCGTAGGGGAAGGCATTGGCCGCCAGCAGGGCATCGACCTCACGGGCGGATGGCGTGCTGCTACCGACACCGGTGGTCGGCGGCTGAATGGAAGCATCCGATGAGCCATCCGAGCCCAGACAAGCCACCAGGCTCGGCAGCGTTGCGCCCAACATCAGGCTGTTTTGAATGAATTGACGGCGTTGCATGGGGATGGCTCAGGCAGGATTCAGAGCCCGCACCATAGCCAGCGGAGGTTTCAGTTTGGCGACAACAGGGATGTGTGCCCGACCTCCGTATGGGGAACGCGAGGCTCAGAGCCCCGTCCGCACCCGCCCCACCATCATTTGCCCGGCAAAAACCGTATTACGCCCTACCGAGAGCCAGTCATCGCCCGTGGCCTGCCAGACCTGCACCGGATCAATCAGCAGCACGCCCGACGCCGCCTCGCCCAGCGCGCCAATCGGCTTTTGCAGGATGCGCGCCGGCGCTGAGGTCAGCGCCTCGATCAGCCGTCGTGCCGACAATTCGCCATCCGCCACCAGCTTCAGGCCCAGCGGCAACACGGTTTCCAGCGTGGACATGCCGGGCAGCGCTTCGGCGAACGGGGCCAGCTTGGCCGAGGCATTGAGCGGTTGGTGGTCGGAGCAAATGGCATCGATGACGCCTTCGCGCACGCCGGCAATCAGCGCCACGCGGTCGGCTTCACTGCGCAGCGGTGGCCGCACATGGGCCATGGCGTTGAAGCCGTCGATGGCGGCATCGGTGAGATGCAACTGGTGCATGGCAACATCGGCGGTGACCGGAAAGCCCTTGTCTTTGGCCAGACGCATGAGCGTGACCGAGCCGGCGCAGGAGAGCTGGCCGAAGTGGGCGCGCACGCCGGTCTGCTCGACCAGCAGCAGCGCCGAGGCCAGCGCTACCGTCTCCGCCGTTTCGGGGATGCCGGTGAGGCCGAGGCGCGCGGCCATGAAGCCGTCGTGCGCACAGCCGCTGGCCAGCGCCAGCTCTTCCGGCGAGAAAAACACGGTGAGCCCCATGGAGCTGGCGTATTCCAGGCAGCGCAGCAGTGTGTCGAGGCTGGCCACCGGCTGGCGCGCCTGACCAACGCCGACGCAGCCCGCCGCTTTCAGGCCACCCATGCTGGCCAGCGATTTGCCTTCCAGACCTTTGGTCAGGGCACCGATCGGATAGACATGGGCATGGCCGGCGGCAGCCGCTTTTTCGATGATTTGCAGCGCGACCGCACCATGATCGATGACCGGGTGCGTATCCGGCGGCAGCACGATGTGCCGGAAGCCGGCCGCCGCCGCTGCGCGGGTTTCGCTGGCGATAGTGCCGTGCTGCTTCGGGCCCGGCTCACGCAGGCGGGCGCAGAGATCAACAAAGGCCGGCGTCAGCCAGCAGCCGTCAGCGGCAATCGTCTCGCTGACGGCAAATGCATCAGCCGCCGCGCCCAGCGCCACCACCACGCCATCCTGCACCACCGCGCTTTGCACAGCATCGACGCCGGTGGCCGGGTCGATCACGCGGGCACCGGTGTAGCGAATCGCGCTGCCGGGAGTCGCGCCGTGTTGAGTTGTCGAAGTCATTGCCCGCTCTCCTGAATCTGCCCTTCCACCGCCATCACCAGCACCGCCATGCGTACGGCGATGCCGTAATTGACCTGCTTCAGGATCAGCGACTGCGGGCCATCCGCCACTTCCGACTCGATTTCGACGCCGCGATTGATCGGCCCCGGATGCATCACCAGCACCTTCGGGCTGGCCACTTTCAGGCGCTCGCGGGTCAGCCCGAAGAGGCCGTAAAACTCGCTGGAGCCGGGCAGCAGCGCCGATTCCATGCGCTCGTTCTGGATGCGCAGCGCGATCGCGACATCGACGCCGGCGAGGCCGGCGGTCATGTCTTCGAAGACCTGCACGCCGAGCAGCTCGAAGTCTTTCGGCAGCAGCGTGCGCGGGCCGATGACACGAATCTCTTTCGCACCCAGCGTCTGCAAGGCATGAATTTCCGAGCGCGCCACACGCGAGTGGCGGATGTCGCCGATGATGGCCACGGTCAGGTTTTCAAAGGCACCGGCATGGCGGCGGATGGTCAGCATGTCGAGCATGGCCTGCGTCGGGTGCGCGTGGCGGCCGTCGCCGGCATTGATCACTGCGATCTGCGGCGTGACCTGACTGGCAATGAAGTGCGGCGCGCCAGACAGACCGTGGCGCACCACGAACACATCGGCGGTCATCGCCTCCAGATTCCACAGCATGTCGCGCAGGGTCTCGCCCTTGCTGGTCGAACTTTTGGAGATGTCGATGTTGAGCACATCGGCCGACAAGCGTTTGGCCGCGACCTCGAAGGTGGTGCGCGTGCGCGTGGAGGGCTCGAAGAACAGGTTCATCACCGTGCGGCCGGCCAGCAGCGGCACATTGCGGATGCCGCCGTGGTCATCGAGAAAGCTTTCGGCGCGGTCGAGAATTTCGGTGAGCAGCTCGCGGGACAGACCTTCGGTGCTGAGAAAGTGCTTGAGCTGGCCGTGGCCATTGAGCTGCAGGCGGCTGGCCTGATGGGCGTGAGATTGGTGCATGGGGCGGCATCCTGAATCAGCGTGCCGGAATTGTAGCCGAACTCGTCGCGCCTATCCTCAGCCTTTTGGCCGCTTGCCCGGCGGCCGCATCGGGTTGATGAACAGGCGCAGGTAGCTGCCGATCCACTTGAGGTATTCCCAGACCTTGAGCCAGTGCTCGTTGTCGCGCTCGTTTTCCAGCAGCGAGACATCCGGTGCGCGGCCGGTGAGCGTGGTCAGCTCGGAGACCAGCGCATCACGCTCGGCGACACTCAATCGCGGCAGCTGCGCATAGGCGGTGCGATCGCCGAGATGAAAGGCAATGAAGCGCCGGCCGGTGACCTCATAGAGAAAATCCCAGCAGGTCAGCTCAGCCAGCGGCACGCGCGTGATGCCGCGCAAGCCACCCGGGCGCAGCACCAGCTCGCCGTGTTCGAGACTCACCTTCATATCTTCACACCCGCACCCAGTTCGGCTCGGCAAACCACGACGCCACGATATGACAGGCCGCCGTCGAATCCAGCGACGGCAATTTGCCGCGCCGCTGCTGACTGACTTCGGCCAGCGTTTCGCGCGCCGCGCGCGTGCTCAGACGCTCGTCCTGGCGATACACCGGCACGGCCGGATAGCGCGCCGCCAGCCGCCGGGCGAACTTCAGCGAACGCAGGCTCAGTTCCGACACCGAGCCGTCCATGTTCAGCGGATTGCCCACGATAAACACTTGTGGCCGATGCTCCTTCACCAGCGCATCCACCTGCTCCCACTCAGGGATGCCGTCGCGCGCGGCGACCGGCGCCAGCGGCGAACCCATCGCCGTGATGGGCTGACCGCTGGCCACGCCCATGCGCTTGGTGCCGTAATCGAAGGCGAGCACGCGCTCAGGCAAGCTGGGCGCGGCAGACGGCTTTGATGCCGCCTCAAGCATGGCCGACCTCGTGCGACAGCAAATGCCAGTCGAAGCCGATGTGCTTGATCGCCGCCTCCCAGCGCTCGTCGTAAGGCAGATCGAACATCACCGACTCGTTGGCCGGCAGCGTCAGCCAGAGGTTATCGGCCAGTTCCTGCTCAAGTTGGCCCGCTTCCCAGCCGGCGTAACCCAGCGACACCAGGTAATCCGCCGGGCCGTGACCTTGCGAGATGGCATCGAGCACATCGCGCGAATGCGTGACGGCGATATTGGCCGCGCTGTGCATAGTCGATGTCCACGGGCCGTGGCCGCGATGCAGCACGAAGCCCAGCTCCGGATGCACCGGGCCGCCGACCAGCACCGGCTGCTCCGGCCGCCGCAGCGGCTTCAGCGGCGGCAGGCGCAAGTCCGTGAGCAAATCGCCGAAGCGCAGCTCGCTGGGCTGGTTAATGATGAGGCCGGCCGAGCCGTTCTCATCGCTGCGGAACAGGTAAATCACCGCGCGATGAAAGATGCCATCGGCCAATTCGGGCATGGCGATAAGAAACTGATGTGTCAGGGGGGTATCTGCTAGGCTCATGCCCAGACTATGGGGACAGCCGCGTCGCGAGACAAGGGGTCAGGTGTTAACAAGCGTTGACGCTGATGCCTTGCCTCCGTATCTTGACCCATCGGTCACTAAACCACCTTATTGGAGCACCCGCATGGCACAGCGTCTCGCCACCCTCGTTACCGGCGCATCGTCCGGCATTGGCGCCGCCCTCGCCGCCAGTTTTGCCCGCGAACCCAGCCGCGTTCTGATCCTCGTGGCGCGTCGCACCGCCCCCATGCACGCCCTCGCCGAGGAATTGAAAACCCGCTTCGGTACCGAAACCCAGGTCATCGAAGCCGACCTGGAAGTGCCCGGCGCAGCGGCAAAGCTGCTGGCGCAAGTCGACCAGCTCGGCCTCACCGTAGACACGCTGATCAACAACGCCGGCTTCGGCCTCAATGGCCCGCTGCACGAAATGACCCTGGCGCGCGTCAGTGGCATGTTGCAGCTCAACATCACCGCGCTCACCGAGCTCACCCACGGCGTGCTGCCGGCCATGCGCGCACGCCGCAGCGGCCGCATCCTCAATGTCGCCTCTATTGCCGCCTTCCAGCCCTGCCCGAACTTCGCCGCCTACGGCGCCAGCAAGGCTTATGTGATGTCGTTTAGCGAAGCCCTGGCCATCGAAGTGGAAACCAGCGGCATCACCGTGACAGCGGTCTGCCCCGGCTCCACCGCCAGCGGCTTTCACTCGGTCGCCGGCAGCGATCGATCGCTGGTCGCGAAATTCATGGACAGCCCGGAGACGGTAGCCGCGCAGGCCTACAAAGCCCTGCAGAATGGCGAGCGCGTGATCGTCACCGGCTGGGTCAATAAGCCGCTGCCGATGATGAGCCGGCTTATGCCGCGTACGATGTTGGCAAGGATTACGGGGAAGTTGATGGCGAAGTGATTTTCGCGTCAGCGTTGCTTAGGCTATTCATCGTCTGTTTTGCTTTGCAGCTCTTTAGCCGCGGTCTCAATTTGCTTGATGCTGGTCGAGGGCGTTGGCAACTCCTCGGGCATGGTGCCTCCTAGCTCAGCGATGGTTTCCCTCACCTTGCGACCGACATCAAAATGAACCTGATTGGCCTGTCGCTTGCCCTGCACATGATCACGACGAAGCTTTTCTTCCGTTTGCGTGGCCCGGAACAAATTCGCAGCCAGCTCGGTTGAGCCCATGTGATCAAGTATCCGCTGACTTTTTTGCAGCTCTTTACGCTGGTGAATTTCCTTCTGCCCAAGACCTCCATACAAGCCTTGGTAACCGTGATTCTGAAAAACGGCAAAGTCCAGACTAGTCTCAACACCAGCCTGCTGGGCAGCCTCTACCAATTGCTTGTTGTGCTCACGCAGCTCGTTACGCAACAGCACACGCTTCTGCTCCTCGCGCAGCTGCTGGAAAGCAACATCATCGCTAAGCTCCTGTCGCCGAGTCTGTACAGCAAAATAGGTCTGGCCGGCAGCAATCACCGGTTTGGTCGGATCGCCGTTCTGCACGACGAGGTAGCAGGCATAGCGTGATAAATGGATATCATCAAGCTCGCGCTGCGATCCGGATCCAAGAGGAACCATTTTGGTGGCTTCAACAAAATGGTCATCCAGCAACTGGCCGCTGACTTCACAGGCCTGCATCGCCTTGGAAATAACCTTCAGAAAATTGCGCCAGTCCTTGTAGTCCAGCAGTGGTGCCAAGTCTCTTGCCGACCAATACTCCATGCCATCAGCCGCTAACGACCTGAGCTGCTCGAAAGTCTGATTCTGCTCACTCATCGGTGTACCTCCTTGTTATCCAATACAGCTATCCAATAAATAGTTAGTGATGGTGCCACGCCCTAAACCCCAGTCGCCAGCGTGTCGGCGAAGCGCCAAGTGCGGATGATCTGCAGTACATCAACCTGGCCCTGCTGCGAGGCCGGGAAGCGCGCGAATGGCTCGGCCTGTCGCACCGATTGCTCGGCGGCACGGTCGAGCACGGCATGGCCGGATGACTGCAGGATCTGGATACGCTGCACGCGGCCGTCCGGGTAGATCGCCACCAGCAACCTGACCTGTCCCTGCAAATGCTGCGCCCGCGCCTCGGCCGGGAAGCTGGCATTGCCCACCGCCTCCACGCGCTGGCGGAACTGATCGATATAACCCGCCCAGTCATCCTGCCGCGTACTCACCGCCGCCAGCGTGCGGATGCGCGGGCGCTTGGCGTAGGCCTGCTTGCTGGCGGACAGGCGCGCCTCCAGAGCAGCAATGTCGGCATCAAGATCGGGCGATGGCGGTACGGGCGGGGCCACGGGCGTCGCCAGCGTTTGCGCGGTCGGCACCGGCGTTGCGGGGCGGCGCGTGGTGATCAGCGTGGGCTGCTTCTGCTCGGCCACGGCAGCGACGGCCTCTGGGGCATCCGGCGTGACCGGCTGCGCGCCACGGCCCTGACCGGGCAACGGTGTGCGCTCGCGCGTGGTCAGCAGGCGCGCTTCCGCGAGCGTGCCGCTGCCCTCCTGTTGTGCCTGCGCGAGAAAGTCGGCCTTGACCGGCGCTTTCGCACTTTTTGCCGGCACGAGCGTGACTTCCATGACGGGTGCCGCCTCAGTTTTCGGCGTGACGAAACGGATGCCGAAAAGCACCAGCGCATGCACCAGCAACGCCATCACCAGGGTGAACGCCAGGCGATCAGCCGGCGTAATGGGCGATTGCGGCGGCTGCCGCCGCTCAGCCGCGCTGGCCACGATAGATATTCACGCGACGAAACTCGTCGAACTCATTGAGATCAGGCAGGGTTCCCGCCATGACCGAGGCGACCTGGGCGTAATGCTCGGCCTGCAGATTTTTCACGCGCGAATCGGCGAGCCAGACGGTATCGGCACGATCCAAAAAAGCCGACAGAAAGGCGCGATTGGCGTGGTCGTAGAGCACATCGGCGGCAAACAACACATCGAAGCGCTCATCGAGCTGGAAGAAGTCGCCAGCCAGTTTCAGGTGCACGCCATTGAGCGCAGCGTTGGCGGCAGTAGCGTCGAGCGATGCTGGGTCGATGTCGCAGGCGACGACACGCGCGGCACCGGCCATCGCTGCCGCAATCGCGACCACGCCGGAACCGGTGCCGAAATCGAGCACGGATTTGTCGCGCACCAGCTCGGGATTGCTCAGGATCTGCCGCGCCTGCGCCAGACCGGAAGCCCAGCAGAACATCCAGTAGGCCGGCTCGTTCAGCGCCCAATCCATTTCCGATGGGCTGAGCGCGTCATGCGGGAAGTCGTTGTTGAGCAGAAAAAGCTGCAAGCCACCGCAATCGGGCAGCACCTCCGGCGCAATCCGTGCCGCCGACAGATGCGGCTGGATGCGTGCCGTCAGCGCACGCACCAGCAAGGCCTCGCTGCCGGCATCCAGCGCGCGGATTAGAGACTGCATTTCGCCAGCGCTAGTTGCTGCTGCCGGCGCTTCTCCACCGCCTCGATGAGCTTGTCGGCGATGCCGTAGCCGTACTCACGATCGATCTCGCGGATGCAAGTCGGGCTGGTCACATTCACTTCGGTAAGGTACGAGCCGATGACATCGAGCCCGACAAAGAGCAGGCCGCGCTTCTTCAGCTCTGGGCCGACGCGGGCCGCGATGCGTCGTTCGTCGTCGTTGATCGGCCGCGCTTCACCGCGACCGCCGGCGGCGAGGTTGCCGCGAATTTCGTCACCCTGCGGGATGCGCGCCAGCACGAACGGCACCGGCTCGCCGTCGATCATGAGCACGCGCTTGTCGCCGTCCTTGATCTCGGGGATGTAGCGCTGCGCCATGATCGGCCGCGCGCCGTTATCCGTCAGCACCTCCAGCGTAGCGCCGATGTTCGGCCCGCCCGCCGTGAGCCGGAAGATGCCGGTGCCGCCCATGCCGTCCAGCGGCTTCACGATGACATCGTGATGCTCGGCGATGAACGCGCGCAGCTCGGCGCTGCGGCTGGTGACGATGGTCGGCACCATGCAGTCGGCAAACGCCGTGGCAAACAGCTTCTCGTTGCAGTCACGCAGCGACTGCGGCTTGTTCACCACCAGCACGCCCTCGCTCTCGGCGCGTTCGAGCAGGTAGGTGGCGTAGATGAAATTCATGTCGAAGGGTGGATCCTTGCGCATCAGGATCGCGTCCATCTCGGCCAGTGGGCGCAGCTCGGGCTCGCCCAGCGCGAACCATTTCGCCGGATCTTCAAACACCTGCAACGACGCCAGCCGGCCATAGGCTCGGCCCTCGCGCAACGACAGATCGCCGGCTTCGAGATAGAACAGCTCGTGCCCGCGCTTCGCCGCCGCCCAGAGCATGGCCAGCGTCGAATCCTTCTTGTAATTCACCGATGCAATTGGGTCCATGACCACGGCAATACGCATGTGCAGCACTCCTGTTAACGCCCGAGATCAGGCATCCACACCAAATTCGTCGCGGTAGCGGCGCACGGCATCGAGATGCTCGGCGTGCAGCCCGGTCTCTTCCAGGTAGGCAATGATCTGGTTGAGCTTGATGATGGCAATGACCGGAATGCCGAAGTCGCGCACCACTTCCTGGATGGCCGAGAGCTCGCCCTTGCCGCGCTCCTGGCGATCCACCGCCACCACCACGCCCACCGCTGCCGCACGGGCATTCTGCACCAGCGTCATGACTTCACGGATAGCGGTACCAGCGGTGATCACATCGTCGATGATGAGCACGCGACCGGCCAGCGGCGAGCCCACGATCAGGCCGCCCTCGCCGTGATCCTTGGCCTCCTTGCGATTGAAGCACCAGGGCATGTCGCGATCGAACTCCTCGGCCAGCTGCACCGCCGTCGCCGACGCAATGGGGATGCCCTTGTAGGCCGGGCCGAACAGCACATCGGCCTCGACGCCGCTATCGACAATCGCGGCGGCATAGAAACGGCCCAGCGCCGCCAGACGCTTGCCGGTGTTAAACAGGCCGGCGTTGAAGAAATATGGGGACTGACGGCCGGACTTGAGGGTGAAGCTGCCGAAGCGCAGCACGCCCTGAGCCAGAGCAAATTCGATGAACTCGCGTTGATAATCGCGCATGGACAAGACCTGAAATGAGAATCTCCGAGGCGACGATGATAGCGCGACTGTCGCGACAGGCGTATGCCGTGATACAAACTCTGCCGTTAAGCACACTCCCCTATTAACGAACCCACAAGCGACCCATGATGCTGAAAATACTGATCGTGCTTGCCTCTTTGCTCATGCCGACACTCACTCAGGCAGAAAGCCTGACAAACCTTCCCGCCCACACTGCCAGCAGCAGTGATCTTGCCCTGCGTCAGGCCCTGCTAGGCACCTGGCAAGCGGTTGACAGCCCGACGGCAACCGTTGTGAATGGCGAGGGCACATTCCAGAGCAATGGGACGGCCAGCGGCTACACCACCGCCACCTATGTTTATAACGATGGCTACACCAGCGATGTGAAAGTCGGCCTCATCTTCAAATGGCATCTGGAAAACAGCGTGCTCACGCTCGATGACTTTGTGTCCGACCCCTCGCAGTTCATCAAGCCGAACCACATCAAGCGCTTCGAAATCCTATCCATTAATCAAAGCAGCATGACGCTGAAAGACTTGGCCGATGGCGAAGTCATTTATCGTCGCCGCAAAGCCGGCTGACCCCGCGGCTGGCCACACGCCCACTATCGGAGGCACCGCGCCATGACCGCAAACGCCGCATCGCAACATCGCATGGCCGGGCTTGCCAGCATGGCCGGCACCACCATCGAGTGGTACGACTTCTTCCTCTACGGCACCGCCGCCGCGCTGGTCTTCAACAAGCTCTTCTTCCCGGCACTCGACCCGCTCAGCGGCGTGCTGGCCGCCTTCGCCACCTACGCCGTCGGCTTCATCGGCCGGCCGCTGGGCGGCATCGTCTTCGGCCATTTCGGCGACAAGGTCGGGCGTAAATCCATGCTCATCCTGACCCTGCTCATGATGGGCGTGCCCACCGTGCTCATCGGGCTGATTCCCAGCTACGACAGTATCGGCTACTGGGCGGCGGTGCTGCTGGTCACGCTGCGCTTTCTGCAAGGGGTGGCGGTCGGCGGCGAATGGGGCGGCGCGGTGCTGATGGCCGTGGAACATGCGCCCGAAGGCCGCAAAGGCTTCTACGGTAGTCTGCCGCAAACCGGCGTCGGTGCCGGGCTGGTGTTGTCCACACTGGCGATGACGGCCGTAAGCAGCCTGCCCGAGGAAGACATGCTGAGCTGGGGCTGGCGCCTACCGTTCCTAGCCAGCAGCGTGCTATTGATCGTAGGCTGGCTGATCCGCGTGAAAGTCGCCGAGTCACCGGACTTCGAGCGGCTGAAAAAAGCGGCTTCGGCACAGTCGGCGGCCGCCAAAACGGCTTCGGCGCCGGTCACGGCACAGCTCCCGATCAAGATCGTGCTGCGCGACCACCGTCGCGCCGTGCTCACCATCATCGGCGCGCGCATGGCCGAAAATGCCTGGTTCTATCTCGCCGCCACCTTCGCGCTGGCCTACACCACCGGCCCGCTGGAACTGCCGCGCGCAGATGTGCTCAGCGCCATCACCGCCGGGGCCGCGCTCTCGCTGATCACCATGCCACTGGCCGGCTGGCTGTCTGACCGCATCGGCCAGAAGCGCCTGTACCTGATCGGCGTCACGCTGCTCATGCTCTATGTGTGGCCGTTCTTCGCGCTGCTCGCCACGCGCGATCTCGATCAGGTCTGGCTGGCGATGGTCATCGCGCTCGGCGTCGTCTTCCCGCTCATGTACGCGCCGGAATCACAGCTCTTCGCCCGGCAATTCCCCGCCGCCGTGCGCTACAGCGGTATCTCTCTCGGCGTGCAGATCGCCGGCGTACTCGGCGGCGGCCTGGCGCCGATGATCGCCACCGCGCTGCTGGCCCAAGGAAGTGGCTCACCGCACTATGTCATTGCTTATTTGCTGGGGCTGTCGGCGATCGCGCTGGTGTCGGCAGCGATGATGACCAGTGACAAGACTCACGCAGGAGACTCGCCATGACCGCATCCGCTCCGCAACGCCTCACCGGCAAGCCCACCATCCTCGGCGATGGCATGACCATCGTGCGCACGCTGCCCAGCGCCCGCCGTCGCAGCATTGGCGCGTGGTGCTTCCTCGACCACTTCGGTCCAGTCGATGTCGGTGCACAAGACGGCCTGCGCGTCGGCCCGCATCCGCACATCGGCCTGCAGACCGTGACCTGGCTGCTGAGCGGCGAAATCCTGCATCGCGACAGCCTCGGCAGTGTGCAAATCATCCGCCCCGGCCAGCTCAACCTGATGACCTCGGGCTGCGGCATCAGCCACTCCGAGGAATCGCCGACCGAACACACACCCACGCTGCACGGCGCGCAACTGTGGATCGCCCTGCCAGATGCCCACCGCTTCACCGAACCGACCTTCGCACATCATGCCGAGCTGCCGGTCTTCACGCACGATGGCCTGCGCATCAGCGTGCCGCTCGGCGATGTCCTCGGTCATACCTCGCCGGGTCAGGTGTTCAGCCCGCTCATGGGCGCCGAGCTTTTTGCCGATGCCACCACGCAAGCCACGCTGCCGCTGCGCGCCGATTTCGAGTACGGCATCCAGGTGCTGACCGGCCGCCTGCGGGTGGATGGCGAAGTGCTGGAGCCCGGCACGCTGCTGTATCTGGATGCCGGCCGCGAAAAGCTGAACTTGATCGCCGACGCAGGATGCCGCGCGCTGCTCATCGGCGGCGAACCGCTGCAGGAATCGCTGCTGATGTGGTGGAATTTTGTGGCGCGAACGCAGGCCGAACTGAGCATGGCCTGCGCAGACTGGAATACCGGCGCGAAGTATTTTGGCGAGGTGACGGGCTATCCGGGGCGACGGCTGGAGGCTCCGCTGCCGCCTTGGTGAGACGGCCGCAAAAATTTTTCCCAAACCCTGCATCCAAACAGCAAATCACTCCGTATTGCTTAGTGAAGTCCCAGAAAAATCACAGAAGCGGAGTAGTTGACATGAATTTACGCCATCGTGGCCCGGTACGGCCACTTTCCATGCTCGGCATCCTGATGCTGGCCAGTACCGCTCTCGTTCCAGCCGCACAAGCCTCCAGTCACCGCGAAGCACCCTTCATTACGCGTCACCCGAAAGTCGATGCCACCGATTTCTACATGTTCCGTAGCTACGAGCCGGGTCGTGCGAATTTTGTCACGCTGATTGCCAACTATCAGCCACTGCAAGATGCCTACGGTGGCCCGAACTACTTCTCTATGGACCCGGACGCACTGTACGAAATTCATGTCGACAATAATGGCGATGCCAACGAAGACCTGACCTTCCAGTTCCGTTTCAAGAACACGCTGGCTGACCAGAAAATTGCCGCCGGTGGCCAGATGACCTCCATTCCATTGGTGAACTTGCCACCCAGCAACGACACAACGCCAACATTGAATGTGAACGAGACCTACACCGTCACCGTGGTGCGTGGCTTGCGTCGTGGCAACAGCAGCTCGCGACAGCTACTGACCAATGCAGCGGGCGGCGGCAGCACCTTCACCAAGCCGGTCGACAACATCGGCAACAAGTCCATCCCGAACTACGATGGCTATGCCGCGCAGTATCTTTACAGCGTGAATATTCCAGGCTGCTCCACACCGGCTAAGCTCTTTGTGGGTCAGCGCAAAGACTCCTTTGTGGTCAACCTGGGCGAAACCTTCGATTTGGTCAGCATCACCAATCCCTTGGGTAGCGAAAGCGCCGAGCAGGACTCTCTGGCCGACAAGAATGTCACCACACTGGCGCTGGAAGTGGCGAGCAGCTGCCTGACCAATGGCACGGAAAAAGTGATTGGCGCATGGACATCCGCCAGCTTGCGCCAGGGTCGTCTGATCAATCCCAAGCCGGGCAGCAACACCACCACCGCGTCGCGTGAAGGCGGCCCGTGGGCACAGGTGTCACGCCTGGGCATGCCACTGGTGAATGAAGTGGTCATCGGCCTCAAGGACAAAGACAAGTTCAATGCCAGCAAGCCGATTGATGATGCTCAGTTCGCCAGCTATGTGACCAATCCGGCGTTACCAGAGTTGCTGGAGGCACTGTTTGGCTCTGCCGGCGTGCGAGCACCGAACAACTTCCCGCGTACAGACTTGGTGACTGCCTTCCTGACCGGGGTTCCGGGCCTGAACCAGCCAGCAAATGTAAAGGGCTCGGAAATGCAGCGCCTCAATACCGTTGATGCACCGCCTGTTCCTGCGGCCATGCAGAAGCGTCTCGGTGTGGTAGACGGCGATGCAGCCGGCTTCCCGAATGGTCGTCGTCCGGGTGATGATGTGGTGGACATCGAGCTGCGCGTTGCCATGGGCCTGCTCTGCCATGCCGGCCTCGGCGTCTGTGCACCAGGCGATGCCACATCTGGAACACTCAAGTTCACCGATGGCGCGCTGCAAGAGGCCAGCCAGTTCAATGAAAGCTTCCCCTACCTGAAGTCACCTATCCCTGGCTCACCCAACTGATAGGAGTTGAATCATGCAAATGCGCCTGTCTTTAACGCTGATTACGCTTGCTGCCCTTGCACTGGCTGGCTGCTTCGGCTCGGACAACTCGTCACAAAGTCAGCCGGATAACTTTGTGACAGCCACTGCCGCCGTCGCCAATCAGGCCGGCAATGAGCAAGTCGAGGCCACGCCAGCCACCGTCGAAAATGTCATGGCCACCTCGCCGGAAACTGGGGAAGCCCTGCCTCTATGAGGAGATATTCCCGCCTCATGTTCGCTATCAGCCTAGTCGTGCCCCTCGTGGGCACGGCTCAGGCTCGTACCGCCGAAATTCCGCTGAATGACAGCACTATTCTCGAATCACTACCGGCCGGCCCACGCCCGATAGTGCGCACTAATGCATCAACCCCAGCATCACTTCCAACCGCCCTGATTGCCGCTCGTGCCCAGCTCCAAGCCGCACATCAGCAAGGCGACCCGCGCTACCTTGGCTATGCCGAAGCCCAACTCGGCCCTTGGCTTAACCTGCCCGAACCGCCCACGGATGTGCTGCTGTTGCGCGCCCGCCTGCTGCAAGCCAATCATCGCTTCGACCCCGCACTGAGCGATCTTGGCCGGGTGCTCAAGCGCTCGCCCAATCAGCCGGAAGCGCTTTTGCTGAGCGCCTCCATCAATCAGGTTCGCGGACGATACAGCGAGGCACGCCAAGCTTGTCGCGGCCTGCAAGGACTGGAGCTGCTGCCCCTATCGCTCATTTGCCAGGCTCAGCTCGATGGCGTGACAGGTCAGGCACGCGCTGCCCTGACGCGCCTGCAGAAGCTGCCACGACGCAATCTGGGCCTCACGCCGGGCCAAAGTGCTTGGCTTGATCTGGGTATCGCTGACTTGGCTGATCGGCTCGGTGAAACAGCCCTCACCGAGGCATCGCTGAAGAGCGCGCTGGCGAGCGGAGCCGAAGCCGTGGGCGCCTATGCCGATTGGCTGCATGCCGAGGATCGCGATGCCGAAAGCCCCGCCCTGCTGCGCCCGTGGACCGCTCATGATGGCCTGCTGATGCGCTTGGCCCGCGCCGAACGGACATCGCTGCCCGCTGCGTTCAAGACGCATAGGGCCGAGCTGCTGCGCCGTCTCGCGGCTTTCCGCCAACGCGGCGAAACCGGCCACGAGCGCGAGCAGGCACTGCTCTATCTTGATGTGCTGCAGGAGCCGGATAACGCGCTGATGCTCGCTCGCCGCAATTGGCAAAATCAGCGCGAAACCGCCGACTTCCGGGTTTACGGCCGCGCCGCGCTCGCCGCCAACGCCAGCGCCGACCTGGATTTGCTGCGCGCCTGGCAAGCACAAACCGGCTTTGAAGACCGACGCAGCGAGGCTTGGCTGCGCACATCGGGAGCGCCCTGATGTCGCGCTGGCTTATATCCGGTGGACTATTGTCAGGCCGGCTCATACCGAACTGGCGACGGCTGGCCTGCCTAACCCTACTGCTGCTGCTCAGCGCATCTGTATCGGCGCATAAAGCCAGCGACAGCTATCTCGACCTGCGCCAGGACGGTGGCTTGCTGCAGGTGCGCTGGGAAGTTGCCCTGCGTGATCTCGACCTAGAGTTACACCTCGACGGCAACGATGACCGTCAACTGAGCTGGGGCGAAGTACGCACCCGCAGCGACGACATCGAGCGCTATCTGCTGGCGCGGCTGACGCTCAGCCAAGGCGGCCAGGCTTGCCAGCACCTGGGCAAAGCGGCGCCACTAGGCATCTCCCGACACAGTGACGGTGCCTATGTCGCGCTCGCCTTCCTGATGGCTTGCCCTAGCGATACCGCCCTGAGCATCGACTATCGCTTGCTTGCCGGCATTGATGCATTGCACCGAGGCATCCTGACGCTGCACAAGGGCGGCCATGCTCGCACCGCAGTACTGCAACCAGGTCACCCACCGGTCACGCTGAGCACCGAAGCTAACCATTGGCAAACCTTCAGCAGCTTCTTGCGAGACGGCGTTCACCATCTCGCCACCGGCTACGATCATCTGCTGTTCCTGCTTTGCCTGCTGCTGCCCGCGCCGCTCTATTGGCGCGATAAGCGCTGGCAACCCGCGGCCAGCGGGCGCGTCGCCTTTCGCGAAACGGTAGCGGTCATCACCGCCTTCACGCTCGCTCACTCGGTGACGCTGGCCCTAGCGGCATTGCAAATCGTGGCATTACCGTCACGGCTGGTGGAGTCAGCTATTGCGGCCTCGATCGTCTTTGCCGCCCTGCACAATCTGCGCCCTTTGCTCACGCGTGGGCGCTGGCTGCTGGCCGGTGGTTTCGGCCTGATTCACGGCTTTGGCTTCGCCAGCGTGCTCGGCGACCTCCCGATAGGCATCACGGAGCGCAGCCTGGCGCTGGCCGGCTTCAATGTTGGCGTCGAGCTCGGCCAATTAGGATTTATCTGTTTGTTCCTGCCTGTCCTCTGGTGGATACGCCAACATTCAATCTACATTCGTTTCATACTGCCGATCAGCTCCATGCTGACTGCATTCATCGCGCTGATCTGGCTAGGCCAGCGCGCACTCAACTTGCAACTCATTCCGGGGTAGTCATGGCCGAAGAATTGGCCGCACTGGTTTATCGGACCGCGCTGGGTGACCAACGCGCTTTCGAGCAGCTCTATCAAGTCACCTCGCCACAGCTCTATGCCTTGGCAATTGCGGTGCTGCGAAACCGTGACCTAGCTCAGGACACGCTACAGGAAGCCTTCATCAGCATATGGCATGCCGCCGGCAGCTATAACGCCAACAAAGGCAGCGTACAAACCTGGCTGAATGTGATTGTGAGGCACCGCTGCATTGATCGCCTGCGCCGGCAACCCAAACACGAAACACATTTCAACGAAGAGGAGTGGGCCAATCTTGAAGCTGACAGCCCAACGCCCCTGCAGCATTTGGTACAGGATGCCGATGCGCGTGGTTTGGCGCGCTGCTTGAGCGGCCTCGATGGTCAGCAGCGCGATGCGCTGACGCTAGCGTACTTTCATGGCCTGACGCACAGCGAACTGGCGACGCACCTGAAAGCTCCGCTAGGATCGGTAAAATCACGGGTGCGGCGCGGCCTGAGCAGCCTGCGGAGGTGCTTGCATCATGAAACTTGACGACGAAGAACTGCTATCGCAGCTGGCAGCAGAATATGTGCTGGGCACGCTTCAGGGCGCAGCCCGTCGTCGCCTAGAGCAGATGCTGCCTACGCATGCCAAGCTGCGCGAACAAATCGCCTACTGGGAGCAGCAACTCGGGCCATTGGCATCGACACTAGCGCCACAGCCGGTGCCGGATGCGGTTTGGCGCGGGATTCACTCACGGCTGCAGCCAGAGCGGCAAGTCGTTGTGCAGGGCCATTTCTGGCAACGCTGGGCCTGGGTCAGCACCGCCCTCGCCGCCGGCCTGGCGGCAGTGCTCGTGCTAAGCCCCCGCGTCGTGCCGCGCAGCATCGAACCGCTCCGTGATGTTGCCGTCTTAACCAGCAACAGCAACGAAGCGCATTGGATTGTTCGCCGCAAAGCCGATCATGAGCTGCAATTAAGTGTGCTCGGGCAGGTGACTGTGGCCAGCGACAAAAGTCTCGAGCTTTGGGCCATTCCGGCGACAGGCACACCGCAATCACTCGGCGTGCTGACGCTGACGCACGGGCGCGCGACCTTGGCACTCAATGCCATGCAGCAACAGTCGCTGGCCCATGCCACTTTGCTGGCCGTCAGTGTTGAAGCACATGGTGGCTCCGCTACCGGCTTGCCGCTCGGGCCCGTCATTTTCACCGGCAAACAGGCGTCTAACGGGGCATGACGGATACCGTGCGGGCGGCGATTCATTGGTCGTTCTGAGGGCTTCTCCTTGCTAGCATAGCCAGTCTGCCGCTCAGCAAGGATTTCTCATGCGCATCGTTTCCGCCAACCTCAACGGCATCCGCTCCGCCGCGACCAAGGGCTTCTTCACCTGGCTGGAAAGCTCGGGCACCGACATCGTCTGCATCCAGGAAACCAAGGCGCAGACGCATCAGCTCGATGCCGACACCTTCAACCCGGCCGGCTGGCATCGCCACCTGTTCGATGCCGTGCGCCCCGGCTATTCCGGCACCGCGATCTACTCGCGCCAGAAGCCAGACAGTGTGAAGACCGGCCTCGGTTTTGAACTTTGCGACACCGAAGGCCGCTGGCTCGAAGCCCGCTTCGGCGACCTCACCGTGGTCTCGCTCTACCTGCCTTCCGGCTCAGCGTCTGACGCCGCTCAGGCACGCAAGGATGCTTTCCTGCTAGAGCTCATGCCCATGCTGAAGGCGCGTCGGGCGGCAGGCGAGAAACTGGTGATCTGCGGCGACTGGAATATCGCGCACAAAGAGGTCGACCTGAAGAATTGGCGCGGCAACCAGAAGAACTCCGGCTTCCTGCCACGCGAGCGCGCCTGGCTTACGCAACTCTTCGATGAGGTCGGCTATGTCGATGCCTTCCGCGTCGTCGATCAGCGCGCCGAGCGCTACACCTGGTGGAGCAATCGCGGCCAGGCTTACGCCAACAATGTGGGATGGCGCATCGACTACCACATCGTGTCGCCGGAACTGCGCGACAAAGTCACGGCAGCAGACATCTACATGGGCGAGAAATTCTCCGACCATGCACCGCTCATCCTGGATTACGACCTCTGACCGCTTGCGGTGCCGGCACGCGCCAGCTAATTTGAAATTTCAATCCTATGGACGCAGAGCTCTCATGATGACCATTCGTACTTCCCTGCTTTTGACACTGACCACCGCGACGCTGCTGAGCGGCTGTGCCAACCGTGACATGCCGAGCTTCGGCGAAAGCCTGCTACAGCGCAGCACTGAGCAACAAGCGCTGGCCGATCAATGGAGCGATGGCGCCAAGCTGCTGAAAAAAGGCAAGAGCAATGTCGAAGACGGCCAAGACAAGATCAGCCGTGGCCAGAAGTTGCTGGAAGACGGCCAGCAACAGCTCAAGGAAGGTCAGGAGCAACTGGCCAAGGGCGCACAGCTGAAGCTAGAAGCCGAAGCTGGCTACCTGAAGCTCCGAGCCAATCCGATTCCGCTACCGGGCAGTGTGCCCGCCGCGCAGTAACACGCTTCGGCTACAACAGACCCTCTGCTTACGGCAGTTGCTCAAACGGGCTACCGCAAGCGATGACCGGGAAGCTCGCCGGGCTGTTCATGAAGCTTGGCGACAACGGATTCAGCCGGTCCCAATAATTGCGGCGCAGCTGCATCAGGCCTGACTGCACTTCGCAAGTACCGGCAGGCGTAGTGTCGGCAACCTGCACGCCGGTCAGCACTGCCACGCCATGCGCAATCACACCGCTGGCCGCATCCGGGGTCAGCACGCCCCAGCCGGTTTGCAGGGCGGGCAACACCGGCAGCACCGGAATAGCCGTCGGGCTGCTCGGCTGATAATCCGTGGTCGCTGGCTGTGCCGCCGCCTGCTCCAGCGCGCGACGCAGCTGCCAGACCGAAATCTCGCGACCGCCACTGCGCACCATCACCGGCCCTTCAGCGCCCGCGACAATGCCGCCGGCATGACCCAACTGTGCCCGCGTTTGCAGCAGAATGCTGGCCGCCACACCCGCCGCTTGCGGCGTGGCGAAGCTGGTGCCGCTGACCGTCTCCAGACCGGTTTCGCAATCTGTGCAATACGGCAGCGTCTGGGTGAATGCCGCGAGGAAATCCGGGAAGGTGCCGGAAACCAGCTCGCGCCCCTGGCTGTCCACATCCAGCCCGGCGATACCTACCGACCACCAAGGCCCGGCCGTGCCGTCAAAGGTCGCCAGCGCCGGTGAGTTGTCGGCCGCGCCCACATGGAGCTTGCCCCGCGTGACTACGCCTTCCAGGCTCTGCGTCAACGGCTGCGAAACCAATGGGATGCTGCCGGGTGTGCCATAGCTGGTAGACACGATATCAATGGCGGGATGATTGAAAGCAAAGGCTTCGGCATCGGCCGTAGTGCCTTCCACAAACACCAGTACCGACTGTGGTGCCGCCGCCAGCATGGCCGAACTGGTGCCAACGCCATGCGGATCTTTATCGGCCGTGGGTTGCAGCAGCGGCAGGCCCGAATCATCGAAGCTGACCAGAATCAGGTTGGTGCCGCGCACCCAGTAACGCTCACCGCGCTTGACCTTGCGCCACTGGGCGGCATCGGCAGCTACATCGGCGGCGAAGTTGCCGCTGCGGGTCAGCGTGAGAATATGGTTGGCATCAACGCCAAAATCGGCCAACACCGCCGAGGTCACAGCACGCGGTGCAGTGCCCGGATACAGGCTACCGCCGGCATACAGCGCCTCATGGTAAGGATTGATGGCACTATCGATCACCGCCACCACCACGCGCGATGCCCCCGTCACTGTAGCGGTCGGCGTGGCCTCTGCGGTCTGCTTGGGCGCCATCGCGGCCGAGCTATCGCCACCACCGCCGCCGCAAGCGGCTAGCAGCAGCGCAGCCGACATAACCACACCCCATTGCACCCGTTTCATCCGCAACCTCGCCATGCCGATCAAGCTCGATCACCCTTATACCGCAGATCGCCAGACGGCAACATGAACAGCGCCACGACCATAATCACAAGCAGCGCCACAAGCCACGCCATCGGCTAGAATGCGGCATCTCCTATTTTGTGTGCCCGTCATGCCCGCTCCCGACAAGACCACCCTCGCCCGCTGGCGCGAAGACATCCGCTTCAGCGACACGCTGCTCGGCCAGAACCTGCAATTCACCACGACCTGGGGCATCTTCTCGCCCGAGGCCATCGACGCCGGCACGCACATGCTGCTCGAATACCTGGAGATTCCGGTGGATGCCGACTGCCTCGACATCGGCTGCGGCTACGGCCCGCTCGGCATGGCGATGGCCCGTCTCGCCCCGCAAGGCCAAACGCTGATGGTGGACAAGGACTTCATGGCCGTGGAATACGCCAATCGCAATTGCGCGCTGAATCGCATCCCGAATGCGAAAGCCCAGCTCTCGAACGGCTTGCAGCACATCGACCCGGCGCTGAAATTCGACCTGATCGTGTCGAACCTGCCGGCCAAGGCCAGCAAGGAACAACACTACCTGTTCCTGTTCGACAGCCTGTCGCGCCTCAAGCCGGGCGGACGCTTCTATGTCGTGACCATCAACGGCCTGCGCGAATTCATGGGCCGTACAATGAAAGAAGTCTTCGGCAACTACGACAAGCTCAAGCAGGGCAAGGTCTATACGGTGGCGATGGCGGAGAAGGTGGTTTAGTCGTAGATTTTACTGCGGTGCCCGAGCTGCACCACCAAAATACGCACCGCGTTATCCTGAATTTCGCAAATGACTCGAAAATCACCAACGCGGTAGCGCCACAAGCCAGCCAAATGCCCTACAAGCGCTTTACCCGAGCTGCGTGGATCAGCCAAAGGACTGATACGCTCAGAAAGATAAGTCACCAACAACTGAGCAGCCGATCGATCCAGTTTTTTCAGCTGCTTCAGGGCGGTACCTGTGTAATCAATGCTCCAAGCCAAGTGCTTTTCTCACATCCGTTGTGGAATGAACTGCTTCACGGCCTTGACGAACGCGCTCCAGCACATCCGCCGCGAGGTAGTAGTCCTCAAGATCTTCAAGACCCTGCTCGATGACTTGTCTCAAATAAAATGCTTTCGAACGACCAGTCTGTGTCGCCAGAAAGTCCAACCGCTCCTCCACTTCAGGAGCTAAACGAACTGAAGTTGCCATACTTGCACACCCAGATGAATACAATGAATACCTGCATTCATTGTATTCATCTGGGCCATCATTACAACACCAGCAACACCGCCCCCAAAATCTGCAGCGCAAAGCTCAAGCTCGCACCCAGCCGGCGGGCATTGAAGTTCGGCTGCAACATGCCCAGCGCATGCGCCAGCCGCGCAACGCTGAACGCGCCAGCCAACGCCATCAACAGCTCCGGCGACTTGGCCTGATAGGTCAGCGCCAGCAGCACCAGCGCAAACACCACCACCTGCTCCACGCCATTGGCATGGGCGCGAATGGCTTTCTTCAAGGGCACGCTATTGCCGTCGCCATTCGGGATACGCTGACCAATACGAACGCGCGATACATTGAGCGCGAGCAGCGTCAGCAGCACTGTGTTAAACGCCACAAACAGCGTGAAAATTTGAAAATCGGGCATGAAAAACCTCTTCTTATTATCGGGTTGATACGCCGAGCAGCTTACCAGTTCAGCGCTTTCTGCTGCGCCTGCACCAGCTCCTTCACGCCCTTCTCGGCCAGATCCATGAGCGCATCCACTTCCTTGCGTGAGAACGCCGCGCCCTCGGCCGTGCCCTGAATTTCAATGATGCCGCCGAGCTGGTTGATGACCACATTCATGTCGGTATCGCAGGCCGAATCTTCGGTGTATTCCAGATCCAGCAGCGGCTCGCCCTTCACGATGCCCACCGAAATCGCGGCAATCAGGCCGATCAGCGGATCGTTCTTGATCATCTTCTGATTCAGCATCCAGGTCAGCGCATCAACCAGCGCGACAGCACCGCCGGTGATCGCTGCCGTGCGCGTACCGCCATCGGCCTGAATCACATCGCAGTCGATGGTGATGGTGTTTTCGCCGAGTTTCTTAAGGTCGACCATGGCGCGCAGTGAGCGACCGATCAGGCGCTGGATCTCCAGCGTGCGTCCGCCCTGCTTGCCCTTGCTGGCCTCGCGCTGATTACGCGTGTGCGTGGCGCGCGGCAGCATGCTGTATTCGGCGGTGATCCAGCCCTCGCCCTTGCCCTTCATGAAGCGCGGCACGCCGGCCTCCACGCTGGCCGTGCACAGCACCTTGGTCTGGCCGAATTCGACCAGCACCGAACCTTCGGCATGGCAGGTGAAATCGCGGGTGATGGTGACGGAGCGAAGCTGATCGTGCAGACGGCCGGAAGCGCGCATGGGGAGTTCCTGAATGATGAGTGGCATGCTGGTGAGACATGTGGTGGCGGAGAGTATAGCCGCTACAATCACGGTCTTCGTCTTTTCTGCCTTGAGAGCCGCGCATGAGCCAGCCCGTCCACAGCATGACCGCCTTCGCCCGCGCCGAACAACGCAGCGCGCTCGGCCTGCTGGCCATCGAGATCCGCTCGGTCAACAGTCGCCATCTGGAGGCATCTTTCCGCCTCGCCGATGCCGTGCGCGAGCGCGAATTTGCCTGGCGCGATGGCCTGCGCCAGCAACTGGCCCGTGGCAAGGTCGAGGTCAGCGCTCGCTACGAACCGGCCGACAGCAGCGAGGCCGTGACCATCAACACGGTGCGCGTGCAGCAGCTGCTCGGGGCCTTGCGCGAAATTGAAGAGCTTGCCGCCGCTGGCAGCACGGGAAAAGCTCCGCTGAACACCGTAGACCTATTGCGCCTGCCCGGCGTGCTGATCACGCAGGAGGTCGATGCCTCGGCCTTGCTGGCCAGCGCCGATGCCCTGTTCGCGCAGGCGATGGAGGACTTCATCGCCATGCGTGCTCGCGAAGGTGCCGCGTTGCAGGCGATGGTCGAGGCCCGGCTGCAAGGCATCGAGCGAGAGGTCAGCGGCGTGCGCGAGCGCCTGCCGCAGATCCTGCAACACTTCCGCAGCAAGCTGCTGGCGCGGGTGGCCGAGGCAAAAGCCGAGCTGTCCGCCGACCGGCTGGAGCAGGAGGTGGTGCTGTTCGCGCAGAAGATGGATGTGGCCGAAGAGATCGACCGCCTGCTCGCGCATGTCACCGAGATTCGTCGCGTGCTCGCCAGTGGCGGCGCGGTGGGCCGCCGCCTCGACTTCCTCATGCAGGAGCTGAATCGCGAGGCCAACACGCTGGGCTCGAAATCGGTCAGCGCCGACAGCACGCTCTCATCAGTCGAACTGAAGGTGCTGATCGAGCAGATGCGGGAGCAGATTCAGAATCTGGAGTGATTTTTCCTCGGCTCAAGGCTTCCAACTCGAATACATCTTTCTCAGCATAAACGGCAGCAGCTTCGCCGACGCACTCAGGAAATCCAGCGGCGATTTCGGATTGGCCAGATACACCGCGTTCAGCAGCGCGTCGTAGCTGGCTTCATCCTGCGGATACCACCAGAGGTTGCGCTTGGCGCGCATGCTGTCCCAGTTCACAACCTTGGGACTGGTCATCTCCATGAGACCTTCGGGGCCGTGGGTGCGGCCAATGCCCGATTCTTTCGGGCCGCCCCAGGGCAGCTCGGACATGCCATGCGTGTAGAGGTGGTCGTTGATCGCCACCACGCCACCGTCGATGCGTGTGGCCAGGCGCTTACCGCGCGCCAGATCGCGCGTCCACACCGAGGCCGAGAGCGCCATGCTGCAGTCATTGGCCAGCGCCACGGCTTCGTCTTCCGTGCGGAACGACATCACCGGCAGCACCGGCCCGAAGGTTTCGTCGCGCATCAGGCTCATGTCGTGGGTCACATCGGTCATCAGCAGGGCCGGGTGAAA